>JAPLML010000102.1 GCA_026387055.1 Planctomycetota bacterium
ACGCGGTACTGGCCCCGCAAGAAGAACGATCATCCGCCCGGACCTCCGAAACTCCACAGGCTGACGCGGTGCGAAAGAACCCAGATAAACGCGAGCCTAAACCACAATGCAATGGCACTTGGTTAACGGCGTTGGGTGGCATGGCCACGCGCCGTTGCGTGGCCATGCAGCGTTCGACCGCGCCATAGCACCCTATCGCGCCCAGGTCGCCACGGCGACTCTTCAGCAAGCTGGGCGGCCAAATGTTCACGGCCTCGCGCGCTGGCCGGGCGTTGCCCCCGGTGTGTTCACCGGGGGCGACGTACATTAGCGGCCTCGCACGCCCCAACATCGTTTAGCCGTCGCCGGCACGGCGACGGGAGCGTGCCGATGCCCGATTCAAAGATCGCGGCCGTGCCGGCCGCGGCTAAACAACGGCCAAGAAGCCCACGAGATCCTACCGGCTTCGCGTACCGGCCGTGGCGCGGAGGCGGCTGATCAGGTACGCCGAGAGGACCACGTCGAGCGGCCGCGAGGTGTCGGCGAGCACGTAATCCACGCGGCTCCGCTCGCAGGCGGACCGGATCTGGCGGAGGAATCTGCCCAGCTCCTCCAGGTAGGCCGCGCGGATCCGCTTCGGCTGCGTGGTGATCTCCGGCTCGTTCTCCAGGCCCTCGAAGCGCCAGGTCCCCCCGCCGAACGGGAACGTCAGCTCGTGCGGGTCCATCACGTGGAAGACGACGACGTTGTGCCCGCCGAAGCGCAGGTGGTCGAGGCCCTTGATGAAGTCCTCGACGTTGTCCAGGAGGTCCGAGATGAGGATGACGACGCCGCGGCGGCGGATCCGCTGGGCGAACTCGTGCAGGATGCCCGCCACGTTCGTGCGCGGCTCGGGCACCGCCTGCTCGAGGGCCTCGTCGATGTTGGCGATGACGCCGAGGGCGCTGCGCGGCGGGAGGTAGCGGCGAAGCTCGGAGTCGAAGACCGCCAGGCCCACCGAGTCGCGCTGGTCCACCACGAGGTAGGCGAGGCTGGCGGCCATGAACTTCGCATATTCAAGCTTCGATATCTTGCCCGAGCCGAACCGCATGGAGGAACTGGCGTCGAGCAGGAGGTGCGCGTCGAAGTTCGTCTCGGCCTCGTACAGCTTGATGTAGTAGCGCTCGGTGCGCCCGTAGACGCGCCAGTCGATGTGGCGGGTCGAGTCGCCGGCGACGTACGGCCGGTGGTGGGCGAACTCGGTGCTGAAACCCCTGAGGGGGCTCTTGTGCATGCCGACGCGAATGCCTTCTACCACCTCCCGCGCCACCAGGTCCAGCGAGCCGAGGGTCTGGAGGATCGCCGGATCAAGATACCGCCGTTTGGGCCTTGCCTGTCCTGGCATCGTAGAGCCGTTCGTCCGCCGGAATGGTTTGGAGGAGCTTCGCCACGATATCGTCGGCGGTCACGCCTTCCGACTGGGCGGCGAAGTTGGGGATGATCCGGTGCCGTAGGATCGGCGCGGCCGCGGCCTGCACGTCCTCGATGGCCACGTGGTAGCGGCCGCGGAGGATCGCGCGGGCCTTGCCGGCCAGGATCATGAAGAGGCTGGCGCGCGGCCCGGCGCCCCAGGCCAGCCAGTTCCGGATGAAGTCGGGGGCCTCGGCTTCGCCCGGCCGCGTGGCGCGGGCGAGCCGGGCGGCGTACGTGAAGATGTGGTCGGCCACGGGGATGCGCCGCACGAGGGCCTGGAGCGCCAGGATCTCGTCGCGCTTGAGCACCTGCTGCATCTTCGGCTCCGGGCCGCCCGTCACGCGCTTCATGATCTCGATCTCCTCGTCCCAGCTCTGGTACCGGACGAGGATGTTGAAGAAGAAGCGGTCGAGCTGGGCCTCGGGCAGCGGGTAGGTGCCTTCCTGCTCGATGGGATTCTGCGTGGCGAGGACGAAGAACGGCTCGGCGATGGGATAGTCCTCGCCGCCGGTCGAGACCTTTCTCTCCTGCATCGCCTCGAGGAGCGCCGCCTGCGTCTTGGGCGGCGTGCGGTTGATCTCGTCGGCCAGGATGATGTTGGCGAAGACGGGCCCTCGGAGGAACTTGAAGCGCCGCTCTCCGGTGGCCGGGTCGTCCTGGAGGACCTCGGTGCCGGTGATGTCGGAGGGCATAAGGTCGGGCGTGAACTGGATCCGCTTGAAGGAGAGCGAGAGGGTCTGGGCCAGGCTGGACACCAGGAGCGTCTTCGCCAGGCCCGGCACGCCCACCAGCAGGCAGTGGCCGCGCGCGAAGACGGCGATCATCATCTCGTCGATTGTCTGGTCCATGCCCACGATGATCTTGCGGACCTCGCGGACGATCTGGTCGCGGGCCTCGCCGAGGCGCTGGACCGCCAGCTCGTCGCCTGGGTCCTGGGCCGCGGGCCGCTCCGACTCGTTGGCCATGAGATGCTCCTTGCTCTTGCGTCGGTTACGTAGTACTACAACGCAACTTAACCTCGTGCGCGGTGGGTCTCCTGACCCACCGCGCGGCAATTGCCACCGGGCGGCGAGATAACGCAGGTGCGCGGCGGGTCGGGAGACCCGCCGCGCGAAGTCGCGTTGTAGTAGTGGGGTGGCACGGCCACCCGCAGTTGGGTGGCCGTGCGTGACTGCCGACAATGCACGGCCACGCAAGGGCGCGTGACCGTGCCACCCCGCGCCAATCCCTCAATTCAACCGTGAGTCCGGCGCTGAGTACCTAAGTTATTCCTTGAGAACGAGTTGCGGCGGGGCCATCAGGCCGCAGGGAACGAGCTGGTAGCCGTCGAACCACCGGTCGCCGGAGGCAACGTACTCGCCGGGGCCCGTCCACGTCGGCCACTTCTCGCTCAGGTGATGCGGGCCGTGCGAGTTGCGGCGGTGGCCGATGACCTCGACCGCCAGGTCCGCCTGCCCGCGCCCGGCGACGGCGTCGGTGATGTCGAGCTCCGAGGGCTCCCACGCGATGACGCCGGCGGACTGGCCGTCGACCAGCACCCGCACCGCCGCGCCGCGATAGTCGCCCACCCGCACGAAGAGCCGCTGCCCGGGGCCGACATTCGGGCGGACCGTCTGCCGGTAGGCCACCGAGCCGCTGTAGAACGCGAGGCCCTGGCCGACCCAGTCGCCGACGGTCAGGGACGTCGGCGGCGCGGTGATCGCGACCTTCGTGCCGTCGATGACCGTGCCGAAGTCGCCCAGGAGGTAGACGATCTCGAAACCGGGATGCGTGACGTCGTACGAACACTCGAGCGTGATCTCGTTGGCGCCGACGCGCAGCAGGGCGGGGTCGATCGGGAGCTTCCGCAGCGACCTGTCGACCCACCAGCCGCACTCGGCGTCGGTGGCGACCGCGGCGCCGTTGACGGCCACGCGGTAGCGCTCGGGCTTCTCGATCGCCAGGTTGAGGTCGCCGCTCGGCAGGGCCTGCACCTCGAAGTTGTAGGAGAGCGAGACGGCCACCTTCCTGGCACTTCTCGGTTTCTCCCGGGCCCACGGCTGGACCATCTGGCCGCCGCGGTGGGCGATGCCGAGGGCGTCGCGCACCTTGGAGTCGACGCGCAGAATCTCCTCCGGCCCCTGCCACGCGCCCTTGCCGATGCGGAACCGCGGGCGGTCGAGCACGAGGTTGTTCGCCTCGGAAAGCGCGATGTCCCAGCGGGCGGGGGCGAGCGTCTCGGCCGCCACGTCGCGCAGCGCCTTCGGCCGCGGTGCGGCGGCCGGACCGGCCTTCTTCGGGATGACGAAGAGGCGGCTGGCCAGGCGCGGCAGCGACGTGCGAATCTCCCAGCCGTCGCCCTGTGCGCTCGCCTCGGCGGCGCAAGTCTTGCCGGTCGTCGGGTCGAGCTCGACGGGGGCGCCCTTGCACCCCGCGAAGCCGCGGATGCGGACGTCGGGGAACGCGGCCTTGCGGTCCCGCGCCAGCACGTCGTCCACGCCGCCCGTGCGCGGCAGGTGGCTGGTGTTGACGATGAAGAGGTACAGCGCGTCCTTGTCCTCGCGCAGCAGGTAGATGGCCGGGGCGATCGCCGCGCCGGCGGGATCGGTGATGGTGAGGCGCCGGGCGATCGCCACGGCATCGGCGACCGCCTTGCCCTTGGCGGGCGCCTTCGCGCACGTGGCGGCGAGCTCGACCACCGCCGGCGACGGCAGGGCGTCGACGTGCCCGGCCACCGCGCCCGCGAAGACCACCGTGCCGCCGGCGGACGCGAACTTCTTGAGGAGCGCCAGGGTCGTCGACCGCATCGTCCGGAGCGGCGGGACGAGCACCGCCTTGTACGCGGCCTTGCCCACGCGGAGTGTGGGGGCGGCGTCGCCGGCCTTCGCCACCCTCGCGTGGCGCGAAAGCAGCTCCTCGTCGCCATAGTCGAAATCGATCTGTTCCTGGAGGAGCGAGTCGCCGAGCTCGTCGAGCATCCGGTCGTAGGCGCTCGTGGCCTCGTCCTTCAGCCAGCCGATCTTGCGCAGGGTCCACATGCTCTCGACCGGGTGGATGACCAGGAGGTCGCGGACTTCCCGGCCGCGCGTCATGGCGACCGTCAGGCGGGCGAAGTAGTCCTCGACCGTGCGGTACATCTCCCACCAGGGCGACTGGTAGAAGATGGCCGCCGGGTAGTCGCGTTTGGCCTCGGCGAGCATGGTGTACCAGGCGAGGTGCTGGCAGCGGAGGTTGATGCCGAGGGCGGCCTCCCAGTCGCCGACCGCCTTGTGGCTCTCGAAGGAGAAGTCCCAGCCGGTGCAGCCGTAGACCTCGCTGAGGCGCCACTTCCAGCCGAACTGCCGCGCGGCCGACGTCACCTGCTTGGCGGTGGCGTACTGGCGGCTGCGCTCCGTCAGCAGGTCCATCCCCGGCGCCTGCATGTGCTCGTAGTGCCGCATGCAGCTTCCGACGCAGATGGTCTGCGACCGCAGGGTCTCCTCCGCGAGGACGTGCCCCGTGAAGAGCAGGCCGTTCTTGGCGCACCACTCGCCGATCTGGCGCGAGAAGGCGTCGACGAAAAGGTGCGTGGTGCAGTCGGCGAAGCTCCAGCGGGCCTGCGAGACGGCCTGGCCGTCGACGTCGTAGAAAAGCTCCACGAGGTGCGCGAGGAGGTCGTAGCCGTAGCGCTCGCGGAAGACGGCGGGGAGCTTGGCGGTCCACGGCACGGCGGTGTCGGGCAGCCAGCCGTAGTTCGGCTCGTCGGTGAAGATGCCGGGGACGAGCGGGCCGAAAGACTTGCCGACCTCGCGGCGGTAGGCCTCGTGCGTCACGCGGATGTACTGCCGCACCGCCTCGTGGCTTAGCGTATCGAGATACGTGTATCCATTGTACCACGGGCTGGGCTTCTCGACCTCGACGGTGAAGGCGAGGATCGACTGGCCGGCGTCGAGGGTCTTGACGCGCGCCCCCTTCTTGATGGGCTGGACGCCGGCGGCGCTCGCGCCGACCACGCGGGCCGTAAAGGCGGCGAGCGTGGCGGAGGTCCACTTGAAGTCCTTCGGGTTCTCGAAGCGGTCCACCTTGAGGTGGCGCTGGCGGTACCTGGGGTTCTTCGTGACGAGGCCGCCGGCGGCGCCGCTGGGCCAGCGGTCCTCGTCGTAGAGCCACGCCTCCAGGCCGGTTTTTTTCGCCTCGTCGATGCAGGCCCGCACGCCCTGGAACCATTCCTTGCCCAGGTAGGCGGTGTCGAGGCCGACGCGGCTGTGCATGAAGAACCCGCCGAGGCCCATCCGCTGGAAGACGCGGACCTGGCGGCGGAGTTCGGATTCGTCGAGCTTGCCGTTCCACGCCCAGAAGGGCTTGCCGCGGTACGGGCTGGGGGGCGAGGCGAATTCCTTCAGAAGTTTCTTGTCCATGGCTTGTGTTTCTCCTCGTTCGTTCGATCGTGCTGCGTTCGGCGCTTCATCCGAGCTCGCCGCGTTGCATGCTTCATCCGAGCCCGCCGCGTTGCATGCTTCATCCGAGCCCGCCGCGGGAGCGGCGGGAGATCCTCCAGTTCGACGTCTCCCGCCGCTCCCGCGGCGGGCTCGAAGATCCGCGGCGGCTCGAAACCGCTGGTTTCACGGAGGGAGCATTGTGACTTCGGGGGGAGGCAAAAACAAGAGAAGTTTGGCGGGTGTCGCGCGAGCGCGTCCCGTTTTGGCGCTTGCAAAAAGCTACTTCCGATGTAAGGTTTCGTGGACCCAGGGAGCTTCCATGCGATTCGACTGGTTCAGCCTCTCGGAGCAGGGGCGCGATCCGCACGGCAACGAGGACTTCGCGCTCGGCTCACCCGAAGCCGGCGTCTTCGTGGTGGCCGACGGCATGGGCGGCCGACCGGGGGGCGCCCAGGCCAGCCAGATCGCCGCCACGACTTTCGTCGACGCCGTGCGGCGGGCCGCCCTCGCCGATCGCCGCAAGACCGAGACGCTCCAGGAAGCGGTGGCCGAGGCCAACACGGCCGTCCGCGCTGCCGCCCGGGCCGACCCCGCCTTGGCGGGCATGGGCACCACGCTGACGGCGGCGGTCCTGGTCCAGAACCGCGGCCGGATTGTCCACGTCGGCGACAGCCGCGCGTACCTTTTCGGCCGCGGCTGGGTCCAGCAGCTCACCGAGGACCACACGCTGGCCGCCGAACTGGTCGCCCGGCGCTACCTCAGCGAGGCAGGGGCCATACGGTTCCCCTTGCGGAACGTCCTGTCGCGCGCCGTGGGGGCGCGGCCGAACGTTGAGGCCGACCTGCTCGCCCTTGTGCTGGAGCCCGACGAGGCGCTCCTGCTGGCGACCGATGGGCTCTTCAAGGCCCTTCCGCCGCTGGCGCTGGAGACCCTCCTGACGACGGCCGACGACCCCGGCGCCGAGGCGCTCTCGCGGACGATCGTCGACGCCGCCCTGGGGGGCGATCCCGAGGACAACGTGACCGCGCTCGTGGTGCGCGTGCGCGACGTCTAGCCTTTACGCGTTTAGAGACTATCTCAGAACTGTGGCACGCCCGCCCCCGGGGGTGCAGGTTGGCCACAACGCACTGCCGAGGGCGGGCGTGCCACAGCTCTGAGATAGTTTCCTAGCCGTCGCCGGAACGGCGACGGGGGCGCTCTTGCCGGGGGGTAAACATTATGAAATCACAATACCATACGAGCGCAGGCCTCTCGCCCGTCCTCGAGCCGCTCGAATCGCGCCTCCTCCTGGCCGAGAGCCTCGGCGTGGAATGGGGCACGTACCTCGGCGGCGCGAACAACGACAGCGCCGAGGCCGTGGCCGCGGATTCCTCCGGCAACGTCTACGTGGCTGGCTACACCGCGCACCGGGTCTCCGCCACGAGCGGCGACGTGGACGCCTTCGTGTCGAAGTTCTCGCCCTCCGGGGCCCTCGTGTGGACCGCGTACCTGCGCGGCCGCGCGGGCGACCAGGCCACGAGCGTCGCGGTCGACGGCGCCGGCGACGTGTACGTCGCCGGGATCACCGAGTCCACCGATTTTCCGACGGCCGGCGGGGCGTACCCCACCTACGGCGGAGGCACGGACGCCTTCGTGGCAAAGCTCTCCTCCTCCGCCGGCCGGCTCCTCTGGTCCACCTACCTCGGCGGAAGCGGCGAGGACTGGCCCTATGCCGTCGCCGCCGCCGGTGCCGATGTCTGCGTGGTCGGCTACACTTACTCGGGCAACTTCCCGACGCCGGGCCATCCCGGCAGCCGCAACGGCACGGTGGACGGCTTCCTCTTCCGGTTCAGCGCCTCCGGAGCCCCCGTCTGGGGAACCTACTACGGCGGCAGCAGCGACGAGGACGTGCGGAACGTCGTGGGCGACGACGCCGGGAACGTCTACGTCGCCGGGCTCACGAGTTCCACGACTCTGCCGACCACCGCCGGCGCCTACGACCGCGACTACAACGGCGGCACGTACGACGCCTTCGTGGCGAAATTCGACGCCGCGGGCGCCCTGGGCTGGGCCACGTACCTCGGCGGCGGCGGACAGGACCAGGGCACGGGCATCGCCCTGTACGGTTCCAGCCTCTACGTCTCGGGCGGGACCGACGGCGCCGGCTTCCCGACCCCGGACGGCTACGACACCACGCACAACGGGGACTACGACGCCTTCCTCGCCAAGTTCGACACGGGCGGGGCGCTCGAGTGGAGCACCTACCTCGGCGGCGGCGCCGAAGAGGACGCCGTCTCCGTGGCCGTCGACTCGGGCGGCAACGCCTTCCTCACGGGCACGACGACCTCCGACGACTTCCCGACGCCGGGCGGGTTCCTTACCCAGCGCCACGCCGCGTACGACGGTTTCGTGGCCGAGTTCACCCCGGAGGGCCAGTACGCCTGGGGCACCTACCTGGGGGGCAAGGAGACCGACGAGCCCGCCGAGGCGGCGGTCGACTCCTCGGGCAACGTCTTCGTGGCGGGGATGACCCGCACGCCGAACCTCCCATTTCTTAATAAGTATGACCCTAGCTATAATGGTATGGACGACGGGTTCCTGGTGAAGCTCTCTCGCTCCGCGCCGCTGCCGGCGATGGCCGACCTCCAGGTCGCCGTCGGCTGGCCGGCGGGCCTGACGCTGGCCGCCCCCGGCGAGCGGTTCGCCGCCCCCGTGACGATCACCAACGCCGGGACGGGCAAGGCCTCCGGCCGCGTCTACGTGGGCCTCTACTGGATGACCGACCCCTCGCAGCTCAATCCCGACGACGAGATCGTGGGCCGTGGCTACCGGCCCGTCGGCTACCGGACCCTGAACCTGGCGCCGGGCCAGTCGGTGACGATCATGGCCGGCGTCCGCCTCTCGGCCGGCGTGGCGCCCGGCCTCTACTACCTCGGGGCCCTGGTGGACTCGTACGACGCGATCTTCGAGAGCGACGAGCTGAACAACACCGCCGCGACCGCCGCCGCCGTCGACCTCGCCCTGCGCTTCGGCACGTTCGGCACGCACCGGAATTCCTCGCTGACGCTCCAGGGCTCGGCGGGCAACCGCATCACGTTCGCCCTCTCCGGCGCCGGCTTCGGCGAGGTCCAGCGGAGCCCGTCGTACGCCGACGCGTTCGACGTCGTCACGTACTTCGGCACCGGCGCCAGGTCCTCGGCCGCCATCACGTGCACCCGCCCGGACGCCGGGGTGCTGCTGAAGGACGTCGTCGTGGAAGGATCGCTGAGGAGCCTGGCGGCCCGCGACGCGGACCTCGACGGCACGGTCTACGTCTCGGGCACGCTCGGCAGCCTCCGGCTCGACCAGCTCTTCTCGAAGAGCCTGATCGACATCCGGGGCACCGCCACCCCCGCCGTGCCCACGGCCGTCACCCTGGGGACGGTCTTCGAGTCGATGCTCCTGAGCGATTCGCCGATCCAGTCGCTCACGGCGGTCGACTGGGTCAGGGGGGCGATCTCGGCCCCGTCGCTCGGCGCCCTGAAGATCACAGGCAACCGCGACAAAGTCCTCCATCCGGGCGACCTCAGTGCGGAGCTTACGCTCATGGACCCCACCGCCGTACTCACCCGCGTCACCGTCGCCCACGAGATCAACGGCG
>JAPLML010000713.1 GCA_026387055.1 Planctomycetota bacterium
GCCGACAGCGCGTGTTCGAGTTTCAGCCCCGACCGCGTGACGTACTTGTTCTCGTTCTCAGGCAAGGGGCCCGCTGCTCCCGCACCCGCACCCCGATGAGGGCACCATTATACCGCTCCCCCGTGCGTCGCACAACGCTTACGCGCTTGAGAGTGTAAGGCCTCGGGGGTGGCATGGCCACGCGCCTTTGCCCGCCCCGGCGGGCAGGCTGTGGCCATGCCACCCGAAACTGAGGGATTACTTGAGGCTTTCCTGCAGCCTGCCGCCTTCAGCCTACAGCCTTTCCTGGTCCGTCTCCTCGCCGGCTTCCCAGCAGTGGGGCGCCACGTAGCGGTCGGCGTACCGGCCGCGCAGGTGGATGTGCTGGAGCTTCCCGCTTCGCTCCATCAGGTGGGAGCGTTTCTCGAGGTACTCCGTCATCGCGGCCACGACCTCGGCGTGGCTCCAGGAGAGCGGGCCGACGCCGAGCATCTCGCCCGTCTCGGGATGCAGTTGTTCGCCCAGGATGCCGGACGGCAGGGCCCACTTGACCACCCACCGGATCCATTCGAGGGACCGCTCCAGCTCCTTGAGGCTCTCCGCCTGGACGACCTCGCAGCGCATCATCCAGAGGCTCGTGATGAACCACGGGTTGCCGGGGACGCCGGCCTGATCGGGAACCGACCGGTGCCAGGTGTCGCCGGTGTAGCGGGCGATGCCCCCCACGCGCGTCCGAACGGCGAGGTGGTCGCGGATGGCTCCCAGCGTGGCGCGAACCTTGGGGTCCGACGGCTCCAGTGCGCCGAACAGGACCAGGCCGCAAAGGCTCGCGTCGACGGTCGTGTCCAACTGGTCCCCCGCGGGCGTGGCCAGGAGGCACCGGGCGAAGCGGCCGTCGGACGGACTCCAGAGGCGCTGGACCAGGGCGTCGCGCATCCGCTCGGCGATCCGCGTGTAGCGCGAGTAAAGGTGCGCTTCGCCGAAGGCGTTGGCGAACCGCGCCGCCGCCGCGAGGCCGGCGATGACCGAGGCCACGGTCCACGTGTGGACGCCCCAGCGCTCCTCCCACAGGTCGTAGGAGGGCAGCGGCAGCCCCGTCTTGGGATCGACGTACTGGGCAAGCCACTCCGCCGACTTCACGATCATCGGCCGGTAATGCCCGGCCACGAACTCGATGTCGCGGAACTTCTGGAAGTGGCGCCAGAACGCCCACACCACCAGCGCCGTTTCGTCCTCCTGGATGGGCAGGCGCGGCCGGCCCTCGTGCATCCAGGGATGCCAGGACGAGGCGAGCGAGCCGTCGGGATTGTACTTATGCAGATAGTAACCGTCGTGGTGAACGACCCGGGCGCAGAAGTCGAAGAAATGCCGGGCGATGCCGCTGTGCCCCGCCTTGATGAGCGCGTAGGCGGCCAGGGCCCCGTCGCGCGGCCAGCAGTAGGAGTAGGTGTCGCGGCTGAGGTGGATGATGTCGCTGTCGTTGGCCGCCAGGATCGCCCCCTCGTGGTCGATCTGCGTCCGCAGGATGAGCTGGCTCCGCTTGAACAGCCAGACGACGTCCTCCGGCACGCCCTCGAAGTTGAACTCCTCCTTGTTCACCCACAGGTGCCAGTAGTTGCGGGTGCGCGCGATCAGGACCTCGGGCGTCTTGTCGAGGACGAGCTCGTTGAGGCGGCGGACGTCGTGATACACCCGCCCGGCGCAGATCCAGTAGTAGATCACCGCCTGGCTGTGCGCGTCGAGCGGCAGGCGCATCCCGAGCGTCGAGTCCACCGTCCCCTGGGCGATCGGGTGCCCGGCCAGCTCCCCGTCCTCGGCGTCGCGCCACGTGCCTTCGAGACCTCGCACCTCCTTCGAGCCGCACGTGTACTGCTCGACCCCGCACCGGTTCGGGTCGCAGCAGTTCACGAGGAGGTAGCGGTTGGACTTGTAGTGGATGAGGCTGCGCGTGCCGGGGTCGTAGAACGCCGTGTCGCCCACCTTGGTGGCGTAGAGGTTGAAGTCGTGGCTGAAGAAGAGGCGGACCTCGCGCGCCCGCGGCGCCAGGTTCGATACCACGACCCGCCGCAGGTAGATGTTCTCGTAGAAGTCCACGCCGTCCGTGCACTCCAGCTGCACCTCGAGAGCCGGGTGCGAGCACTGCACGTGCGTGACCAGCGTTTCCGGCTCGTAGTCGAGGCGGATGTCCCAGTCCGGCCCCATCCACGAGAACCGGCCCTCCACCCATACGCCGAACCGGCAGACGGCATCCTGGGTGTGGTTTTCCTGGCCGACGTGCGGGAAGTACAGATCGCGAATGCGATAGTACCGGTCGAAGGTGACCAGCAACTTGCCGTTGCCGACGGGAATGTCGCGCGGCATGAATTCCCCCGTTGTTCGGGCCTGACGATGCGCCGACGCGCGCGTCTTCTCGAGCCGTCGTCGCACACGGCGACGCGACAGGGCGGAGCGCGGAACGCGGAGTGTGGAATAAACGGCGAAAAGACCAGGAAGAGGATCCCGGGCGAGCCCTACTCCGCACTCCGCGTTCCGCCCTCCGCACTCAGAATCCCCGGCAACCGCGCGACGTCCGTCGGCAGGACGAAGTAGTCCGCGGCGCCCTCTCGCAAGAGCCTGCGCCCGAGCGGCTCGTCCTCCGGCTTGACCAGGGCGTAGATGGGCAGGTCCGGCTGGGCGTGCCGCATGGCCGCCACGACCTCGCGTTCCACCCCTTCGACATCTTCGAGGTTGACCACGACCGCCCGCGCGGGGCGCCGGGCGACGGCCAGGCAGGCGTCAACGGCCGAAGGGAATGTCTCAGAAGCGCCGACGAGGCGCTCGAGGAGCGCACGGCGATCCTGACTTCTGCAAAGCACAACGACGCGGTCTTGGGCCTCGGCGGTCAGCGTCACGGTCGCGCCCCCGGTTGGTTCTCCTCGTCCTCGCCCAGCAAGAGCCGCAGTTCCTCTTCCGTTACCTCGGTCGTTCCGATGACCTGCCCTTCGTCTAACGCCTCATCAGCCTGCGGGAGTGGGGGGGCGGGCGGCTGAATCTGCCGGGGCGGCGCCTGGGCGTCGCTCCTCGGAGCAGGCGAGGATGTCCGGGCGACGGCTGCCGCCAACGCGTCGAGGGCGGGCGAGCGGCGCGGGGGCGCCTCGGAGGCTTTTGGCGTCGGCGGAGGCGTGGGCGCGGCCGCGTGAGCCAGCGCTTCGAGAATCGGCGAGCGGTACGGCAGGGCCTCGGCGGTCTCCGGTGCTTTCAGCGGTTCTGCCGCGAGAGGCGTCTGCTCACTCACGGCCGCCGCGTGCACTTCGGACGGACGAGGCGGCACCTCGATGACCGGCGCAGCGGCGGCGGCAACTGGCGCCGCTGGGGGCTCGGCAGCCACCGGCTCCGGCATCCTGTCTGGCAGAGGTGCGGCCTCCTGTACCTCTGGCGGCGGTCCGGGCGCCAGGCTGTTGACGAATGCTGAAGCTTCCTCGACCGATGCCAGGATAACGTCGGCGCCCACGAGTTCGGCGATGCGGCCGAGGTGCTCGAAGCCCGGACTCAGGTAGGCGATGATGACGGTCGGCGGCCACTCGCGCCGCACGAGGGGCAGCAGGCGGAACTCGTGGCGTCCGAAGTAGTCGATGCCGACCAGGAGGTACCGTGCGCCGCCGGCGCGTTCCATCTCAACGACAGCGTCCCACACGGTGGAGACGGCGAGGACCCGGACGCCCGCCGCGCGAAGACCGCGCAGCAACGCCTCGCCCGTCGCCGAGTCGGCCTGCTGCACGAGAAGCGAAGTCCGTGCCGCCGTGTCCGCCACGTGCACGTCCTCCTGGGGCGCCGCGATTGCCATGCCAGTACTATAGGCGGCTTTCCGTCACCCCGTCAAGCCCTCTTCCGTTGTTCAGGTAAGGCCTTACGGGGCACACCTCATGTTTGTGGCGAGGGTGGCACGGCCACGCGCCGTTGCGTGGCCGTGCATGGCCATGTGGGGGAGCAAGCACGGTCACGCAACGGCGCGTGACCGTGCCACCCTCAACGAACAGGGCTTGCCACAAAACCTCGGGACACCCGGCCTTACGGGGGCGCTCCGAAAATGCTTGACACCCCCGCAGGGCGCTTCTATAAGAAGGGAGCGGCCAGGGATGGCCGTGCTCGGCGGTCGGGCGATGGCGGTGCGCGCCTGCGGGGCGTGCGGTCATTTCAGGAGCACACTAAGGTAAGGAGGTTTCTGGATGGCAATCAGGATCGGAATCAACGGGTTTGGGCGCATCGGACGTATCGTTTTCCGCACGATGTGGGCACGCAAGGGCGAGTTCGAAATCGTCGGCATCAACGACCTCACGGACGCCAAGATCCTGGCGTACCTGCTGAAGTATGACAGCGTTTACGGCCGCTTCAAGGGCGACGTGGGCGTGGACGGCACGAGCCTCGTGGTCGATGGCAAGAAGATCCCCGTGACGGCCGAGAAGGACCCCCTGAAGCTTCCGTGGGGCCAGCTTAAGGTCGACGTGGTGCTGGAGTGCACCGGCGCGTTCACGAACAAGGCCGATTGCGCCAAACACATCACGGCCGGCGCCAAGAAGGTCATCCTCTCGGCCCCGCCGAAGGACGAGCTCGATGCCATCATCGTGATCGGCGTCAACGACGCCACGCTGAAGCCCGAGCACAAGATCGTCTCCAACGCCTCCTGCACCACGAACTGCCTGGCGCCGGTGGCGAAGGTGCTGCACGAAAACTTCGGCATCAAGCGCGGCCTGATGACCACCTGCCACGCCTACACGGGCGACCAGCGGCTCCTCGACATGATCCACAAGGACCCGCACCGGGCCCGGGCCGCCGCCCTCAACATCATCCCGACCACGACCGGCGCCGCCAAGGCCGTCGGCAAGGTCATCCCGGCCCTCAAGGGCAGGCTGAACGGGTATGCCCTGCGCGTCCCGACGCCGGTGGGCAGCATCGTGGACCTCACGGTCGAGCTCGAAAAGCCCGCCACGCCCGAGGCTATCAACGCGGCGATGAAAAAGGCCGCCGAAGGCGAGCTCAAGGGCATCCTCGGCTACACCGACGACCCCATCGTCTCCAGCGACGTCATCGGCACGACGGTCTCCAGCCTGTTCGACGGCACCCTGACGCAGGCGATCGATCCGACGTTCGTGAAGGTCTGCTCGTGGTACGATAACGAGTGGGGCTTCTCGAACCGGATGGCCGACTTGGCCAAGAAACTGGCGACGATCTAGAGTATTGCGGATTGGCGCGCCAAGGCAAGCGCCGCATCCGCGGTCTGATCGGCAGTCCACACCTGGAGACTGGGTCCGCACGAATGGCGCCGCGGAGCTTCCGCGGCGGTCGGCCGCACGAAAGGCGCCTGGTCACGCATCGAGGATTGTGAATCGCGGACTGACCCGCCAAGGCGTGGGGCTTCTCCGCCGCTCAATCCACAATCCGCCATCCGCCATCCGCAATTGGAAAGGTCCGCCATGGCCAAGAAGACGCTCGATGAACTGCCGATGAAGGGCAAACGGGTCCTGGTGCGGGTGGATTTCAACGTGCCGCTCGACGACTCCCTCAACGTGACCGACGACCGGCGCATCCGCATGGCCCTGCCGACGATCCGGTGTGCGATCGATGCCGGCGCCCGCGTCATCCTGATGAGCCACCTCGGCCGGCCCAAAGGCGGGCCCGATCCGCAGTTCAGCCTGAAGCCGACGGCCGCGCGCCTGGCGGAGCTCCTGGAACGCGACGTGACGTTCGCCCCCGACTGCGTGGGGCCGGAAGTCGAGAAGCTGGTCACGGCCCTCACGAACGGCGAGGTCCTGGTCCTCGAAAACCTGCGGTTCCACGAAGGCGAGGAGAAGAACGATCCGGCCTTTGCGGCGTCCCTCCGCCGGCTCGCCGACATCTACGTCAATGATGCGTTCGGCACGGCCCACCGCAAGCACGCGTCGACGTACGGCGTGCCGGCCCTGATGCCGCAGGGCACGCGGGTCATCGGCTTTTTGATCGAGAAGGAGCTGAAGTTCCTGGGCGAGGCGCTCAACAACCCCGTGCGGCCGTTCGTGGCTGTGCTCTGCGGCGTGAAGGTCTCCGACAAGATCGCCGTCATCGAGAACCTCCTGGCGAAGGTCGACCGCCTGCTCATCGGCGGCGCGATGGCCTACGTCTTCATGGTGGCGCGCGGCCAGAAGGTCGGCAAGTCGAAGGTCGAGCGCGAGGTCGAGAAGAAGGACGGTACCCGGAAGGACATCATCGCCGTTGCCCGGAAGCTTCTGGAGAGGATCGAGGCATCGAAGAAAGAGGTCCTCTTCCCGGTCGATCACGTGGCGGCCAAGGCCTTCGCGGCCGACACCGAGACGGAAGTCCAGGACCCGGACATCAAGGACGGCTGGATAGGCCTGGACATCGGGCCGGAGACGACCGAGCTGTTTCGCGAGAAGCTCGCCGACGCCAAGACCGTGGTCTGGAACGGCCCGATGGGCGTCTTCGAGATGGTCGCCTTCGCCGACGGCAGCCGTGCGATCTGCGAGACGCTCGCCCATGTGGCCCGGCAGGGCACCGTGGTGGTCGGCGGCGGCGACACGGCGGCGGCCGTTGAAAAGTTCGGCCTCGCCGAGCAGATGACGCACATCTCGACCGGCGGCGGCGCGAGCCTCGAATTCCTGGAAGGCAAGCCCTTCGAGACCATCGAGATTCTCGACGACGCGTAGCAGCAGGGCGCCGCCTCGCGCGGCGGGTCTCCTGACCCGCCGCGCACGTGCGTTTCCCGGCCCGCATGCGATATGCTCGGCGCGGTGGGTCAGGAGACCCACCGCGCGAAGGGTCAATTGGCGCTGTAGTACTCCCCGCGCCCGCCTCGGCGGGTGCGTTCTGAACACAGAGGAGCGCACGCATGAGACGCTCGCTCGCCCAACTGCCGCGCCCGGCCATCGCTCCGTCGATCCTGGCGTCGGACTTCGCGCACCTGGCCGACGAGATCGCGCGGGTCGAGGCTGGCGGCGCCGACCTTTTGCACCTCGACGTGATGGACGGCCACTTCGTGCCGAACCTCACGATCGGGCCGGCGGTCGTCGAGAAGGTCCGCGCCGTGACCGACCTCCTCCTCGACGTGCACCTGATGATCGAAGAGCCCGCCCGCTACATCCAGGCGTTTGCCGCCGCAGGGGCCGACAGCATAACGTTCCACGCCGAGGTGGTGAGCGACCCCGAAGCCCTGGCCGCCCGCATCCGCGAGCTCGGGTGCACGGCGGGCATCACCATCAACCCCGACGGGCCGCTCGACCGCGTACGCGAGGCCGTGCCTCACGTGGACATGGTCCTGATGATGACCATCTTCGCAGGCTTCGGCGGGCAGGCGTTCATGCCCGAGGTCCTGCCGAACATCCGCAAGGTGAAGGGGTGGCTTCGCGAAGGGCAGCGCCTGGAGGCCGACGGCGGCGTCCAGGCGAGTACCACGCCCATGGCGGCCGAGGCCGGTGTGGATACGTTCGTGGCCGGGACGGCGGTTTTCCGGACGCCCGACCACGATTACGGGCGTGCGATCGCAGAGCTTCGGCGCCTGGCCGCCGGCGGGCTGTAGCAGCGCGCGATCAAGAGCGATGCGCCCTCTTCGCGGCACGATGCCCAGGGCGCCCGAGGCGGTGTATGGCCATCAACGGCCGGATCAAGAAGAAGGACATCCCGGAAGGCCTGTGGCTGCGATGCCCCGGCTGCGAGGAGATGGTCTACCGCAAGCGCGTGGAGGAGAACCTGCACGTATGCCCGGAGTGCCAGTACCACTTCAGGATCGGCGCGCGGCAGCGGATCGCCCTGCTGGCCGACGCCGACAGTTTCGAGGAGTACCTGGCCAACCTCATGTCCCCCGACCCGCTGAAGTTCGTGGACCGCAAGAGCTACATCGAGCGCCTGGCCGATGCCCAGCGGCAGACGAACCTCTACGATGCGGCCGTTGTGGGCCGCGCGTACGTCAAGGGGCGGCCGGTGGTGCTCGGGGCGCTCGACCCGAACTTCATCATGGGCTCGATGGGGTCGGTGGTGGGCGAGAAGGTGACCTGCGCGGCCGAGCGAGCGACGGACCTCGGGCTGCCGCTCGTCATGTGCAGCGCGTCGGGCGGGGCCCGCATGATGGAGGGGATCCTGAGCCTGGCCCAGATGTCGAAGACCAGCGCCGCCGTGGGGCGATTCAGCCGGGCCGGGGGCCTCTTCGTCAGCGTGATGACGAATCCGACGACGGCCGGCGTCGCGGCGAGCTTTGCGTCCCTTGGCGACATCATCCTCGCCGAGCCCGGCGCGATGATCGGCTTCACCGGCCCGCGCGTCATCTACCAGACGATGAGGCAGGAACTGCCCGAAGGGTTTCAGACGGCCGAGTTCATGCTGGAGCACGGGTTCGTGGACCGGATCGTCTCCCGCCGCAACCTGCGAAGTGAGATCGCCTCGTTGATCGACTACTGCGTGCGGCAGACGTAGGCGGCGCTAGCGCCGCGGGCTCGAGGGTTTCCGGTTGCTCTCGCCTTGGCCGGCGTTGACGACCGACGAATTCCGTCGGCAGAAAAATCTTGGCGCGCGACGGGCGGGGGCCTACAATGCCGGCACATGTCTATCGGGAGGCGCGCGTCGAAGGTTCCTGGGCAGCTTGTGTCGAGTCAAGGAGCAAAGCGTGCTGAAACGACTATTCCAGAGGATGGGCGGGCACCAGCCGGTGGAACTCCCCGGTTACACCGCCCTCGGGCTCATGCGAGAAGGAAGCATGTCGAGCCTCTTCAAGGCCCGCGAGCAGGAGACCGGGCGGATTGTGGCCATCAAGATACATAAGCCTCAGGCCCGCAAGGCCGTGGAGAAGCTCGAGGCGCAGTATCGCGATTTCACCGAAGGGCAGATCACCGCGTCGTTCGATCATCCCAATGTCATCAAGTGCTTTGACCAGGGAGCCTTGGCGGGAGTCGATTACCTCATTCTGGAGTACCTGGAGGGGATGACGCTGGCCAGCCTGATGGCGGGGGACAGCAAACGCCTGGAGGGGCGCCGGTTGTCCTACGTGCGCCAGGCAGCGGCGGCGATGGCCCATGTCCATTCCAGGCGATTCATCCACCACGACTGCTGTCTCAAGAACCTCTTTGTAACCAATGACGACCAGGTCAAACTGATCGACTTCGGCCTGGCGACACCCCTGTTGGACAGACCCGCGCTGGCCACCCGTACGGGCACGGTCGAAGTCCTGGCCCCGGAGGTGCTCAGGAGGGAACCGAGCGACTACCGCGTCGACATCTTCGCCTGGGGCGTGGTGGCGTACCAGGTGCTCTGCGGGCACTGGCCTTTCGAGAGTCCCGAGCATCACCAGACGCTGAGCAAGATCCTCAATGTCCATCCGGTACCGTTGGACCGGCGGGTCCCCGGGCTTCCCGTGGATGTCTCAAACCTCATCATGCGGTGCCTCGAAAAGGAACCTCTGAAACGCTTGAGCACCGAGACAACGATTGTGGGTGTGCTTGAGCGGCACCGCGACGTCCGCGTCTGAGCTCCACGAAGCAGTCCGCCAGGTCTTGGCTGGGCAGGTCAGGCTTTCGCGTCGTTGCGAGTACCTGACGCCCCCGGCAGGCATCACCCCTCCGCTTCGCCCCTTGTCCCTGTTCAACCCGCGCACAGTCCACGCGTCAAGGGCTGTAATGGGTCCAGGAAGGGCTTTTCGGCTATCCGGGGGACTTGACTTTTGCCGCCAAGTGACCACTTGGGCAAGGCCCGTGCAGGATGGACACCTGGAGTATGAGACGGGCGGAATTTCCTGTTGACAGGCGGCTTCTTCTGGGTTATTATACCAGACGGGAGATGGGCGCAAGCTCAGGTGCGGCGAGGTGGACGATGGGCAGCTTCCATCACACCGAAATTGCTGAACTGGCAAAGCAACTCACCTACCTGTCCGCCAAGGTTCGTCTGGAACAGGTTAACCGGGCGGAGGGCTTGGTCTGTCTGATCGAGCCCGCCAAGTCTTACCCGTACGAGTTTGTCTGCTATCAAATCACCGGCTACCGTCCGCGCGGCGACGTCGGGATTTCCTTTCGCGGGAAGTCGCTCCGGGAAGACCTGATCAGCCTGGTCGAGCATGTCTCGGGCAGCCTCAAGATGAAGCTCGAGGACGTGGGCGAGCCGGTCCTCTCGGTCGACGAAGTCTCGAAGCACTTCAGCGTGTCCCTGAAAACAATCCAGCGATGGCGCCGGCGGGGCCTCGTTTCCCGCAAGTTCATCGGCCCCGACGGCCGGATGCGGGTCGGATTCTTGAAAACCAGCATCGAGAGGTTCGTGACGCGCAATCACGAGCAGGTCCAGACGGCCGCCGAGTTCAGCCGCCTGAGCCCGGAGGAACACCGTGAGATCATCCGCCGGGCCCGGCGCCTGAGCCTGTTCTGCCATTGCTGCCTGTTTGAGGTCTCCAAGCGGATCTCCCGCAGGCTCGGCCGCGCGGTCGAGACCGTCCGACTGGCGATCAAGGAATACGATCGCGAGCACCCGGACGCGAAGCTGTTCCCCGAGGTCGGGGAGCCGCTCCAGGACCGCGACCGCAAGATGATTTACCAAAGGTTCCAGCGGGGGGTAAGCGTCCACGCGCTGGCGAAGCAGTTCTGCCGGACCCGGTCGAGCATTTACCGGATCATCACGGAGGAGCGGGCCCGCGAACTCCTGACCGAGCCGATCGATTTCATGTTCAGCCCGGAGTTCGAGCGTCCAGACGCCGACGCCCGCATCCTGGGCGATGAGACCGCCATCAGCGCCATGGGGGGCAGCGACCGCCGCGCCCCGTCGGCCCCCAAGGGGCTGCCGATCTACCTGAAGACCCTCTACAAGACCCC
>JAPLML010000540.1 GCA_026387055.1 Planctomycetota bacterium
AGATCGGCGCCGGTCACGGGCTTGCCGTCGCTCCACTTGGCGTCGGCGCGCAGGTGGAAGGTGTACGTGAGCCCGTCGGGCGAGACCTCCCACCGCTCGGCCACGCCCGGGCGGGGCTTCAGATCGCGGGGATCGATGACCGTCATCCCCTCGAACAGCGCCGCCGCGACGCGGCCGTCCTGGAGCGCGGTCATCTTGGCGGGGTCGAGTGTGGCGACTTCCGGCCCGGCGGTCCAGACGAGGTCCGCCGCAGGGCCCTGCGTGCGGTAGGCCACGAGCACGGCGGCGA
This sequence comes from Planctomycetota bacterium, assembly GCA_026387055.1. Classification (GTDB taxonomy): domain Bacteria; phylum Planctomycetota; class Phycisphaerae; order FEN-1346; family FEN-1346; genus JAPLML01. The sequence continues at coordinate 290 of JAPLML010000540.1, forward strand.
CGGTGACGGCCGCCGCCAGGGCCAGCGGTATCAGGAGCCTGCGCATCCGTCGCCTTCTCGTCCCCCGATGGAGTCAGCCCCCCGGAGACTCGCGGGGGGCTGGATGTCACGGCCGAATACGCCCACGGCGCCCGTCACGGCGTCAAGGCGCCGCCCGGCCCGCCAACGATGTCCTTCAGGGCATCCTCCACGGCGGGCGGAAGCGACGGCCTCTTGGGGATCTTCTTCTCCCTGACAAACTTCTCCACCCACTCCAGCAGCGCGAGCTTCTGCATCACGCCGTCATCCGTGGCGACGAAACCGACCTTCTCGCCCGTAATCTTCTCGAGCGCCGCATTGAGGCTGATCAGGAGGGGCTCCGGTTCGTTCTTCTTCGGCGGCAGGATCGACGCGCACAGGACGGCGAAGGCCGAGAGGATCCGCGTCTTGGCCTCGGGCCGGACCTCGCGCATGTAGGCCTTCTCAAGCGACCGGATGATTCCATCCGCCACCTGCGACGCGATGGGGTCGGCCACGCTGACGCGCGTGACGGCCTTGGCGGCCGCGTCGGCCAGAACGTCGTGGGCCTTCTCGTGGTCGAACCGTCCGAGCGCGTCGAAGAGCCAGAGCAGCATCACGGGCGAGGTCTCGGCATCGATGATCTTGGCGATGGAATCGGCGATGTCGGCCTCGAGCCGCGGCGTGTTCTTCTCGATGACCGCGTCGGCCACCATCGAGAGGCCCTTGGCCGCCCAGTAGCGCGCGGCGGGATAGGGGTCCTTTTCGAGGGCGGTCCGCAGGAGCTCGATGCCCTCAACGCGCCTGAGCTCGGCGACGGCCGTGAACAGGTTGACGCGGGCGTCCTGGCCGACGGCCTTCTTCTCGGCGGCCTTGAGGGCCTGGATTGCCTCCTCGCCGAAGGCTTGGTAGTAGGCCGCGGAACGGCCCTCCTTGCGGCCCTCCGCGATGATGGCGTCGCGGGCCGCGATCATCCCCCGGCGATCCGCATCATTGTTGGTCGCCAGGTTGTTCGCCATCATGGTCACCCACGTACGGATCTGCTGGCGATCCTGATCCGTAATCGCGGTCTTGTCGCGAAGGTTCTCAAGGGTACCGACCGGCTGGGCCACCGCCCGCCCCGCCAGCACAAGCACGCCCACGAGCGCCATCAGCACGACGCGTTTCATGCAGGACTCCTTATTCGCGGCATGCGCTTACCCTAATGCATGCAAGCGCGGGTGTCAAGCGTTTTGGGCCGGCACGGAAAACACACGGTCGCCTCGCCCGAGGCGAGTCTTCGACTTCGGCGCCCCGCTAACCGGGCCTTGGCTCAGATGTGCACAACCTTCGTGCCGAACAGTTGGCCGTAGGCCTTGAACAGGTGCGACATGTCGCCGTACATGAAGAGCTGATGGAAGCCCTTGACGTCGCGGCAGTCGGGGATGTCGTCGCAGGCGACCTCAACGCTCGTGCGGCACCCGCCGGAGGGCGGCGTGTCGATGTTCGCCACGACCTTGCCCGTTCCGAGGAGCATCGTGCCCGGGCCCTCGAACTTCATCAGGGTGACCTTCTGGCCCAGGCGCCACAGGACTTGCGGCGAGACGCCGATGGCCGACTCCGAGTGGCTGCGCAGCACGAACGGCTCGTGCGGCTTGTCGAACCCGTCGAGCTTCGTCGGGCACGTGCAGTGCGCGCCCATGAGCGTATTGTTGACCGTGTTGGGCGCGGGGTCCTGCATGAAACCCGGCCGGTCGCACAGGTAGGAGCTGAGCGCCAGCGAGATCGCGGCGCCGATGTCGGCCTCGCAACAGCCGACCTGCCCTTCATCGAGCAGCTTCAGCCACGCCATGCACGGCGGGCATGGGATCTGCCGGCTGCCCACCAGGCCCAGGCAGTCCATCGTGATGGCCTGGCAGTTCTCGGCGGCCATGAGGCGCCGCGAGGCCACGTAGGTCTTCGCGGCGTTGAGGATGTCGTTTTTCGACGGCTCGCGGATGCCCTTCGCCTCCTTCGTGAACCATTCGGCGAGGGTCTTGGCCTCCTCGCTGTCCTGGACTTTCTTGAGCTCCTCCGGGAACCGCGACCGCGGGACGTGATGGAGCGTCGTGCCGACGATCTCGAGCGTGCGGTCCTCGGCCTTGTCGCCCGCGATCACCAGGATGCGCGTGGTCTTCATCTGCCAACTGGCCTTGAAGAGTTTCAGGCCCGTCGTGAGCCAGTCGACGTCCTGCGTGGCGCCGAGGAAGACGCCGGGGGCCCGCGCCGACTTCTGGAGGTGGCCGGTGAAGGAGGTGCCCATCGGGCTGAAGATCACCGTCGGGATCGTGCCGCGCTTGGCCACGAACGTGTCGATCTCGTCCCAGGCGTGGTTGAGGTCCATGCAGGTCAGGAGGACGCCGTCGACGGGTGAGGACTTAAGCTTCTCGAGGAACGCATCCAGGTCGGCCGGCGTGGCGATGGGCTCCTGGACGACCTGGAGCGCGACGCCGAGCTTCTCGGCGGCCTTGGTGAGCGTTTCGGTGTAGAGTTTCTGGTGGCCGGCGATGTCGTAGGACGCGCCGGGCCAGCCCATCCAGTACTTCTCCACGCGCGGATGCATGAATGCCGCTCGGACCGTCGGCCCCTTGGCGGACTTGGCGTCTTCGGCAAACACCGAGGACGCGAAGTCCAGCACGCCGATCTTCAGCGCCAGGGCCGAGACGCCCGCGGTGGCGAGAAACTGCCGCCGGCTGATCGTAAAGGGACACGGCGACGGGGAACGCAATTCGTGGGTCTTCATAGCCACCTCCGTAGGATTGCAGGGAACCGACGCCTGACCAACGCGCCCGTCAAAGTATCGCCGCCATCGGGGGCCGTCAACCACAAAAGCACTGACTTATGGGTGGCACGGCCACGCGGCATCCGTACCTGTGGCCGCTACTTCGACCAGTTCTCCAGGTGGCTCCAGTACCCGGCGGCGGCGACGAAGGCCCAGAGGGCGGCGGCCACGAGCAGGTCGAAGGCGGCAATGATACGCAGTGGGCGCGCACCCGGCCGGAGGACGACAAGCAGCGTCTGGATCCCGGCGAGACCCGTGAAGACGAAGCCGATCCCCGTGGGTATCGGGTACTTCGTCAACTCCAGGATCGCGATGCGAACGCCGATCAGGATGGCGAACGCCCCCGCGACGGCCGCGTAAATCCCCACCGGCGTCAGGCGCCAACCCTTGGCGACCGCCATGGCGGCGCCGAGAAAGAGCACGCCGAGCATGACCGACGTTTCGCCGAACGCCGCGTTGGCGAACCTCAGGTTGATCTGCGGCAACTGCGGGATAGGCCACGTCAGCGCCAGGTGCAGGCCCGCGAGCGTGGCCACGAGACCGACGATACCGAGGCCCGGCGCCCAGTCCTTTTCGGTCGCGGCGCCAAGGCCCCGCAAGAGAAACGCGGCCAGGATGACCAGGCCGGCCGTCATGTTGACCAAGAGGAGTGTGATGTAGTCGATGAACACGGGACCCCCTTTCCTTGTCCGCACACTTCATTTTACCGGTGACCCCGGCGCCAGGAAAAGCTATTCTAGGACCCCGTTCACCCCCGGCCTCGCGCGGAGACCCCACATGACAGAACGTCCCACGGACCATCGGAACCAGGATCTGACGGCCTTCAACCTGGACGTAATTCACCGCCGGGCGGGCGGCCGAATCCTCTGGCAGCCGCGCATCGGCTGCTGGCTCACCGACAAGCAGTTCGCCGGCGAACCCATCCCCGCCCCCTACACCGGCATGACGAGGCCGCAGATTTACCGTTCGCTCGGCTGCTCGAACCGGATCTACGATTTCGGCGCGTGCTTCCGGCCGCACGAGGACCCGGCGGTCCGCATCACCGAGCGTGCCCTGAACGAGACCGACACCGAGACGCTGATCGAGACGCCGGTCGGGCGGCAACGGGCGGTGCATCGTCGCCATCCCGGCAACAGGTACCGGCCGGAGACGCTGAAGTGGGAGATCTCCGACGAAGCCGAGATGCGGGTGGCGGCCTGGCGCGAGGAGCGGCGCACGTGGTCGTGGGACCAGGCGGCCTATGATCGCCTGTCGAAGGAATGGGCGGGCCTCGGCGCGCCGTGCATGTGCATGCCGCGCACGAACGTCCAGAAGCTGTACCTTGAGACGATGGGGGTGCCCGGCGGGATTTTCGCGCTGACGGACCACCCGGCGGCCTGCGGGCGGTACTTCGAGGCGATGGCGGTTCACGAGGAGCGGCTGATGGACCTCATCGGCGCCAGCCCCATCGAGATGGTCAACTTCGGCGACAACGTGCACTCCGCCACACTCTCGCCGGCGCTCTTCCGCCAGTACGTGTTGCCGCGGTACCAGGCGAAGTGCGAGCGGCTCCACGCGACCGGGAAGTTCGTTTATGCCCATTGGGACGGCAACTGCCGGCCGCTCCTTCCCTTCGCGAACGACACGGGCCTCGACGGCATCGAGGCCATCACCCCCCTGCCGCAGGGCGACGTGACGCTTGAGGAGACCAAGGACGCCCTGGGAGAGATGTTCCTCTTCGACGGCATTCCGGCGATCTACTTCGATAAGACGTTCAGCGAGAAGACGTTGCTGGCGTGCGCCCACCGGTGCATCAACCTGCTGGCGCCCAATCTGGTGCTGGGCATCAGCGACGAGATCTCATCGACGGGCGACATCGAACGGATCCGGCGGGTGGGCGAATCGGTCGACAACTACAACGCATCCTTGTAGCCGCGGTCCGGAATGCCGACGCGGCCGCCGCCTTTCAAGGGCCGGGCCGGGCGCCGGAGGGAAGACCGGAGGCATCAAAGAAGTCCCAGCTCCTGAGGACCAGGTCGCCCCCGTCGCCGAGGACCAGGAAGATCCCGACCATCTTCTCCACCCAGACTTCACTCCCAGGTTCAGCGGCAGTGGGGTTCGTGAGCATCCGCACCTGGCCGATGACCTGGACCTCATCGCGGGCGGCCCCGGTCATCCTCACCTGCACGCTGACCCACTGCGTGCGGCTGTCGACCACCTTGTCGGCCAGGTTCAGCCTCGCCTTGATCTCCTGATACGGCGACCGCTGGCGTTGGCCGTCGCTGATGCTCCAGGTCGCGAACGTCTTGGTCAGCCTCTGAGTAAGCGCCTGGCCCATGGCCCCGACGAGGTAGTTGCGCGACGGGGCGGTCTCCGACAAGAGCTTCCACGTGCCGTCCGGGTAGCCGTAGAAGACCCAGCACGCCAACGGCGCCTGGAGGGTGTCGCCGCGGGTCACGTTGGGGATGGTCCACTTGACATCCAGACTGCCCTCGACGACGCAGAGGTTGCCGCGCCAGGACCTCGCTTCTCCCCGCGGCAAGCTCCGCGGGCGGTCGAACGACGCGGCCATCCCGGCCTTCTTCACCGTGACCTGCATCGCGCCGGCGGTGGCGTTCATCCGGTGCTGCCACAAGG
>JAPLML010000297.1 GCA_026387055.1 Planctomycetota bacterium
GCGCGCCTCCGGGACCTCGTGGCCTGGAGCCGCCGGAACTCGATCTGGCCGTTCAACTTCGGTCTATCATGTTGCTATGTGGAGATGGCGACGAGCCTCACCAGCCGCTACGACATCGCCCGGTTCGGCGCCGAGGTCATCCGCTCGACCCCCCGCGAGGCCGACCTCATGGTCGTCGCCGGCACGGTCTTCATCAAGATGGCCCCCGTCATCCGGCGGCTCTACGAGCAGATGATGGAGCCGCGCTGGGTCATCTCGATGGGCTCCTGCGCAAACTCCGGCGGCATGTACGACATCTACAGCGTGGTCCAGGGGGTCGACAAGCTCCTGCCGGTCGACGTGTATATCCAGGGCTGCCCCCCGAGCCCGGAGGCGTTCATGGAAGGGCTGCTCCTCTTGTCGAAGGCGATCGGCCAGGAGCGGCGGCCGCTCTCCTGGGTCGTCGGGCCGCAGGGCGTGCTCCGCCCGCCGAAGCCGTCCCGGCGCGACGTCAACCGACCGATCCGGCAGCGCCAAACAGAGCTTCCGCCGCCGGAGGAGATCTGAGGAGGCAGGGCAGCACCCGAGCGCGGCGGGTCGGGGTACCTGTTTGGCGTGGGTGGCACGGTCACGCGCCGTTGCGTGACCGTGCATGCTGCCCCATGTGACCGTGCACGGCCACGCAACGGCGCGTGGCCGTGCCACCCAGCTATCTTGTATCACGCTAGACACGTACGGGTCGGGAGACCCGCCGCGCACGGTAGATGAGGCCATGATCGCATCAACCGACATCGTCGCGCAGCTTCGCGAGCGCTTCGGCGAGCGGGAGGTCCTCTCGCAGGCCACCGCCGACGGGATGCCCACGGTCTGGGTCGAGGCGGGCAAGGTCCGCGACGTGCTCGCGTGGCTCAAGACGGGCGCCCCGCAGCCGTACCGGATGCTCTACGACCTGACGGCCATCGACGAGCGCGAGCGCACGAGCCGCGCGGGCCAGCCGCCCTCCGATTTCACGATGGTCTACCATCTCGTGTCGTTCGACCGCCACGAGGACCTTCGCGTCAAGGTTCCGCTGGCGGGCGATCATCCGTCGCTTCCCACGGTGACGGACCTCTGGCCGTCGGCCGACTGGTACGAGCGTGAGGTGTGGGACATGTTCGGCATCCGCCTGGACGGCCACCCGCGCCTGGAGCGCCTGCTCATGCCGCCGTGGTGGCGCGGGCATCCGCTGCGCAAGGAGCACCCCGCCCGCGCGACCGAGATGGCGCCCTTCTGCATGCCGCCCGACGTGCAGGAGTCGATGGAAGAGGCGATGCGGTTCCGCCCCGAGGACTGGGGCATGAAGCGCCAGGGCGAGGACTTCGACTTCATGTTCCTCAACATCGGGCCGCACCATCCGGCCACGCACGGCGTCCTGCGCGTCATGGCCCAGCTTGACGGGCAGGAGATCGTGGACCTCGCGTGCGACATCGGCTTCCACCACCGCGGCGCCGAGAAGATGGGCGAGCGGCAGTCCTGGCACACCTACATCCCGTACACCGACCGGGTCGATTACCTCGCGGGCGTGATGAACAACCTTCCTTACGTGATGGCGGTCGAGCGGCTCGCGGGGATCGAGGTGCCCGGCCGGGCCAAGGTCATCCGCCTGATGATGGCCGAGCTCTTCCGCATCATCAGCCACCTCGTTTTCTTCGGCACGCTCAGCCAGGACCTGGGGCAGATGTCGCCGGTATTTTATATGTTTACGGATCGCGAGCGGGCGTTCGACATCGTCGAGGCGGTCACCGGCGCGCGGATGCACCCCGGCTGGTTCCGCATCGGCGGCGTGGCGCCGGACCTGCCGAACGGGTGGGACAAGCTCGTCCGCGGCTTCCTGGACTACCTGCCCGCGCGCCTGCGCGATTATGACAAGATGGTGCTCGGGAACCGCCTGTTCAAGGCCCGCACACAGGGCATCGGCGAACTGAGCCCGGACGACGCGATCGCGTGGGGCGCGACGGGGCCCGTGCTCCGGGCCGCCGGCCTCGAGTGGGACTTGCGCAAAGTGCGGCCGTACGCCGGGTACGACCAGTTCGAGTTCGACGTCCCGACCGGCCGCCGCGGCGACTGCTACGACCGGGCGGTGGTCCACGTGGAAGAGATGCGCCAGAGCCTGCGGATCATCGAGCAGTGCCTGCGGAACATGCCGGCGGGCGACTACACGTCGCGCCACCCGCTGGCCACGCCGCCCCTGAAGGAACGGACGATGCACGACATCGAGACTCTCATCGGCCACTTCCTGGGCGTGAGCTGGGGGCCGGTCATCCCGGCGGGCGAGGCCTCGGTCACGGTCGAGGCCGCGAAGGGGCAGAACAGCTATTACCTCGTGAGCGACGGGTCGACGGCGGCTTACCGGGTGCGGATCCGGACGCCGTCGTTCCCTCATCTGCAGATGCTTCCGATGCTCGGCCGCCGGACGACGGTGCCCGACTTGGTGGCGGTCCTCGGGAGCCTCGATTACGTCCTGGCCGACGTGGATCGGTGAT
>JAPLML010000684.1 GCA_026387055.1 Planctomycetota bacterium
CTGAAGTTAAGGTGGACGTCCATCCCGCCATACGCTACACTCGCATACTGCTTTCTCATGGCTGTCTCCTTCCTGGTCCTTGGTTCTTACTACCACCCAAGAACCTACAGGTTCGGAGGCAGCCTTTCATGGGATTAAACGCGCGAGCGCCACGTTTAGCGGGGAGCCGAAGGCGACCGCGCCGCGTGGGCTTACGACGAGTTCTTCAGGTTCCGCTTGATGGCCTTGAGCTCGGCCAGCGTGTCGACCGCGTTTCGCCCTGGCCGCAGGCGCGAGTCCCAGTCGCATCGCCACTCGACAGGAAACTCGATCACGCGGTAGCCCTTCCTCAAAGCGCGCAACAGAATTTCGATGTCGAACATGAAGCCGTCGGACAGGCACGCCCCGTAAAGCTCCCTCGCCACGTCGCCCCGGTAGACTTTGAAGCCGCACTGCGTGTCGGTCAAGCCCGCGGGCACGCCCATGAAGACTCCCACGACTTTGCGGAAGCCCCGCGAGAGCAGCCGCCGGTAGAGCCGCTGCGGGCGCCTGATGACGCTGTCGGGGAGTTTTCGCGACCCGTGGGCGATCTCGCACTGGCCGCCCTTGATAAGTTCCAGGCCGCGGAGGGCGTTGTCGAACGGCACGCAGAGGCCCACGTCGCAGAACATGACGTACTGGCCGCGCGTCTGGTTCATGCCGGTCCGCACGGCGCATCCCTTGCCGCGGTTGGGCGCGTAGCGGATGACGCGGCGCTCGATCTCGGGGGGGACCTCGGCGGCATTGGCGGCGGCGGACGTGTCGTCCGGGCTGCCGTCGTCGACAACGATGACCTCGCCCGTGAGGCCCTGGTGAACGAGAAAGGCGGCGGCCGCCTCGACGTCGTGACGGATCTTGGCGGCTTCGCGGAACGCCGGAATGACGATTGAAAAATCCATCCGGTTCGAGTGCCGCCAAGGGTCAGTCGGCATGTGGCTGCGCCGGGCCGGCGCCCGCGCCCCACAGGGGATGAAAGCGCTTGACCCATCCTTCGGTGACGTAGCCGGACACCAGGGCCCCGAGCGCCCCGGGCTTGGCCAGCGTGGTCGCGTAGGCGTGCCAGATCGTGGCGACCACCAGGACCAGCGTCGACCAGCGGTGCACGTGATACATGAGCTTCTGGCCCGCCGTGCCGAGCAGGGGCATCATGCTGAGGAGCATCGTCAGCAGGGCCGCCAGCACCAGCACGCCCGCAAGCCAGAAGTAGATCTTCTCACAGGCATTGAAGCGGCCGGCGGGAAGCTCCTTGGTGGGCGTGCAGCACCCGCCGCCGCAGAACCAGCGGGCGTCGGGCCTGGCGAAGGCGTGGTCGGCCGCCCACGTCACGAGCATGCAACCGACGGCGACTGCGAAGACCGCCCCCGACGTGGTGTGCAGCATCAGCACGTAGCCCCGGGCGGCGGCGCCTTGCGGGCCACCAGGAGGTAATGGACGGGGATGGCCGCCAGGGCCCCGCCGATGCCGAGGATCGAGACGATCTGGAAAAGGCTCATGCGTTTATCCCGTTAGGAGGCCCGCGGGGCCTTCCTGCTTGCCGACTTCGCCAGTGCCGCCAGGCCGAGGAAGAGGTACAGGAGGAGCACCGCCGCCATCACGCCCGCCGTCGCGAACCCGACGACCTTGAACCAGGGGCGGAACATGTACGAGAGGGCCCACGCCTTCAGCGTGGTCGGGTTGCGGCCCTGGAACTGGTACATCGCGGTCGGGATAATCTCACCGAGGTTGGCGGCAGCGTCGGCCGTCACGGTGCCGAAGGCGATCGGTGAATCTAAGGCATGGCAATCGGTGCATCCGCCGCTGCCGAGCGACTGGCCGGCGCCGCGCACGTTGTGCGCCAGCGGCCATGCGTACGGCCCGGCCGCGGCGTGGTCGGAGGCTTTGAGGCCGCCGTCGGCCGTGCGCTGGTAGAGCTTGCCGCCGCCGATGTAGACCGGGTCGCCCGCCTTCGGGTCGGGGCCGAGGGCCTCGAGCGTCTTGGAGATCTGGTCGACCGTCAGGGGCTTCCACGCCTTGAGGTTGTCGGAGGCGAGCTGGGCGCCCTTCGCGGCCGCCACGACTTGCGGCGCCAGGGGCGCCACGGCTCCGTCCTTGTTGAGCCTTCCCCAGAACGCGGGCCACATCACCTTGTGCGGCGCGATGACGCCGTCCGCCTGCCGCTTGAACACCGGCCACTGGATGAACGGCGGGGCGTCGTCCCGATGCTCCTTGGCCTTGATGCCCAGCCCGTGGGCCCGCGAGGTCTGAAGATGCGTGGCCTGGGCCGCGGGGTAGGGGCCGGAGTGGCACGTGGTGCAGGCCAGTTTCTCGAGGTGGATGGTCGGCAGGCCCTTGTGCAGCGGAATCGGGGCCCCCAGGCGGCCGCCCATCGTGTTCGGCCCCTTGGCGGCCGACTGCTCGCCGAGGTGGCAGCCGCGGCACGTCAGGTTCGACACCGCCGCCGGTACCTTCTCGCCCTCATAGTTGCGGGTCATCATGTGGTCGGCGCCGTTGCGGTGGCAGGCGGAGCAGGTCATGCCCGACCGCATGTGAACGTCTTCGTCCTCCTGCCACTTTTCGGGCACGTCCTTGCCGATGGCGAAGTTGGTGTGGCAGTAGTAGCAGCGGTCGTTGGCGGGTTGGCCGACGGTGTCGATAAAGACTTCCTTCTTCGAGTTGAACCGCCACTTGTCCCACTGGACCGTGGGGATGTTGCGCTTGGGGTCGTCGCCGGAGTCGGGGGCGAGGAAGTCGTACTCGGCGGGCAGGGTGCGGGCGTCGCCCTTGACGAAGGCCATGCCGCCCGCCGCCGTCGCCGCCCAGCGGAAGTTCTGCTGCTCGACGTTCGTTGCCCAGTTGCTCCCATCTTGCTCGCGGCTGCCGGCGTGGCAGGACTGGCAGTCGATCTCAAGGTTGCCGGAGACGAGCCACCGTCCGTCGGGGTCGGTCTTCGGGTTGCCGTACTCGTCGCTCCCCAGGCCGCCGCCGGGCATGTGGCGCCCGAAGAGGTTGATGAACTTCCAGGGCGTGAGGCCCAGGTCGGCGGGACGGTACGTGCCCTCCCAGGCGCGAGAGGAGATCGGAAGCTGCGTGCCGGTCTTCAGGTCCACGAGGATCCACGGTTCGCCGGGCCGGCCGGGCGGGACCTTCGGGTCGGGGGCGTTGAAGTGCCACCCGCCTGCGATCTCGTCATAGTTGTGGCACTTGCCGCTGCACGTCGCCTTGGGCGAGTACGGCTTGGCCGGCTTGTCTTCCGGGTTGATGGTTTGCTCTTCGTCGTCCAGCAGGGGGATGCGGTGGGCCGCCGTGGCGCGGCTGCCATCGGGCACGAGGAACTTGGGCGGGGCGGCGGCGGAGGCGGCGCGCGGCCCAACCGCCGCGAGGGCCACGGCCAGAACCGCCAGCGCGCCCCAGATCCTGGATGACGAGCGGGAGTGCTTCGCGGGGTCCGGCTTCACGCCTTGAACTCCTCGGGCTTGAACTCGATGCGCTTCTGGGCCTCGACCGCCTCGTTCACGCGCAAGACCGTGACGCACGTATCGTAGCCGACCTCGGCCGGGCAACTCAGCGGCGAGCCGGTGCGGATGGCGGCCACGAAGTTCTCGATGTGCGGCAGGTGCTCGGACTTGTTGAAGCCGGGCACGGTGATCGCCGGATAGTACCGGCCGGGGCTGAAGCCGGTGTGGGCGGCCACCTCGACGTCGGCGTCGGCTTCCTTCTTCGGCGCCTCTGCCTTCTTGGTTTCCTCCTTGGCGGGCTCGGCGGGCTTGGGGGCCGCCTTCGCCAGCTCCTTCTCCCAGTCGGCCATCGGCGCTTCCTGCTCGCGCCGCATGCCGCCCTGTTTATCGTTCTCGGAGATCGTCATGGAGCCCTCGTCGCCGAGAAACGTCTCGGCGTAGCCGCCGCTTGAGGAGGTGCTGATGACCTTGTAGAAGCCGCGGACGACCTTGGTCTTGCCGCCGCGGTCGACGTTCCACTCGTAAATGGCGCTGATGTTATCGTACCACTCAATGCCTTCGTAGTTGTCGACGCCGCCGTTGGCCATGACCGCCCGGGGCGAGGCGCCGAGGAACCAGTTGAAGATGTCGATCTGGTGCGAGCCGAGGTCGGCGATGGGACCGCCGGCGAACTTCTTGTACCACCGCCAGTTGCGGAACTTTGCCATGGTGTCGTAGCCGTACTTCTTCAGCGTGGCCTCGTCGAGGTCCGAATCCTTCGGCCAGCCGACATCGAGGCGCTTCGACCGGTTCCACTGGCCCTCGACGTACGTGATGTTGCCGCAGCACTTCTTCTTGGTCGCCAGGTCGAAGGCGGCATGGTACCGCGGGTTGGAGCGGCGCTGGTGGCCGATCTGGAGCAGCCGCTTCGTCTCCTTGGCGGCCACGACCATCGCCTTGGCCTGCTCCAGCGTGTTCGACATCTCCTTCTCGCAGTACACGTGCTTGCCGGCCTTGAGGGCCGCGATGGAGATGGGCGCGTGTACCCAGTCGGGCGTGGCGTTGATGACGGCGTCGAGGGTCTTCTCGGTGTCGAGCATCTCCTGGTAGTCGGCGTAGCCCTTCGCCTCGTGCTTGTACTTCTTGAGGAGGCGGACGGCCCGGCCCTGGTTGTAGGGCCAGATGTCGCAGACGGCGATGAACTTCAGGCCGGGGATCTTGAGGCAGTTCTGGAGCAGGATCTGCCCCTCCGTGCCGACGCCGATGAAGCCGATGTTGAGCTCCTTGTCGGCGCTTTTCTCCGCGGCCCCCAGGATCGTGGGCGCCAGGACAAAGCCCGCCCCCGCGATTGCCGTGGACCTCAGGAAGTCCCGCCTCGAAACAGCCCTCATGACGCTCTTGGTTTCTGCGTGACTCATGTACGCTCTGACCTCCTTCGGGTTATGGTTGCGCGGCCCCGCCCGGCGGGCCGCCTTCTATACGAGTAAAGGTCCCGGATTATAGCCGATTTCCGGCGCCTGCCAAGTCTTATTGTGCAAGGATTCACGCCCCCCTGGCCCCGCCCTTCCTGATAAACCGCGATGCGGCAGGGGGGTAACGCCATTTTCGGCGGCTTTGCCTGCGCGCCCACGGACTGTGCGCGGGGGGTCTCCCGACCCGCCGCGCGCCGCAAGCAGCGCCTCCATAGGTATCTCGCCCGGCGGGAACAAAACACGCAGGAAAGGCGGTCACTTGCCACCTGTCATTGGCGGCCTTCCGCAGCCGCTCAACGTGAGATCTCAAATCCGGCTTTGTTATCGACGTCACCCGCCGCTACCGCGGCGGGCTCGCACAGCTACTGCCGTTCGGCGTTCAATCCGCAATCCTCAATTCGCAATCCGCAATGCTGTTAGAGGCGCCAGGGGGCGCGCATCGGCACGTCGACGAGCCGGTTCGCCTCCTCGTCGCCGATGATCTGCTCGGCCACGGGGTCCCACTTGATCCTGCGGCCGGTGCGGATGGAGATGTTCGCGAGGTGAAGAAGGGTGACGGAGCGGTGGGCCTCCTCGGCGCTCGGCTTGTCGCCGGGGGCGCGCGAGCGGGTGCGTACGGCCGCCTCGAAACCGATGAGGTCGGGCGGTTCGGGGCAGGCGGCCAGGCGGTCGAAGAGATCGGGCGGGTCGGCCGTGCAGCCGCCCCGGGAATTGCGGAAGACCTTGCCTTTGGGGCCTTCGATGAACGCGGGCTCGCCGGGGTCCTCGGCCCCCCACTCGCCGCTTTCCAGAACGATGGTTGTTCCATCAGCATACTTGATTGCGATGCGGCCCCAGAGGCCGCAGGCGTCGGGATGGGCGGGCCACGGGGCGATGCTCTCGACCTCCACCGGCCCCGTGTCGTCCTTGCCGAGGACGTACTGGACCGGGTCGATCCAGTGCTGGCCCATGTCGGTCAGCCCCCCGCCGTCGTAGTCCCAGTAGCCGCGGAACCCGCCGTGGACGCGGTGCGGGTGATACGGCTTGGCGGGGGCAGGGCCGAGCCACAGACCGTAATCGAGTTCGGGCGGGACGGGCTGCGGCTCCAGGTGCGTCCGGCCGCTCCATCCGCGCACCTTGAAGCCGAAGCCGGTCTTCGGCCCCAGGTACGCGCGCAGGGGCGCGCCGAGGAGGCCGCCGGCGACGAGCTTCCGCAGCTTCCGCCACGCGCCGCGCCCGTAGGTATTATGCATACAGATGCGGCTATAGGTGTTGACCGCCTCGGCAACCGCCCGGCCCTCGCGGATGAAGCGGGTCATCGGTTTCTCGCAAAAGACGTCCTTGCCCGCCCGGCAGGCGGCGATGGTGATGAGGGCGTGCCAGTGCGGCGGCGTGGCGACGTGGATGACGTCGATATCATGCCGGTCGAGGACGCGGCGAAAGTCGCCGTACCCCTCGCAGGGCGGGCCGGCCTTCTTCAGGGCCTGCGCGAGGTGGTTGGCGTCCACGTCGCAGACGGCCAGTTGGGCGGGCGGCCGGCCCTCGCGGTTCTCCAGGACGTGGGTCATCCCCTGGCCGCCGGTGCCGATCGTGCCGCGCGCGAGGACGTCGCTCGGCGCCGTCCGCCCCGGTCCGCCCAGGACGTGCCGCGGGACGATGGCCAGCGCGCCGGCGCCGAGGGCCGTGGCTCCCAGGAATCGCCGGCGCGTGATGCCCTTGTCAGGCATGAATGAACTCTCGGGGGTGGCACGGCCACGCGCCGTTGCGTGGCCGTGCAGGGTCACCTGGGCGAGCAAGCACGGTCACGCAAAGGCGCCCGCCGCGGCGGGCAGGCTGTGACCGTGCCACCCACGTCAAACAAGTACGCGTCTCCTGGCCCAGCACGCGACATCGGCGTCCCCACCGCAGGGGGCGAAATCAGGCGCGGCGGGTCAGGAGACCCGCCGCGCACGAATCAACGAATCTGCGCCGTCGTGAGAACGTCGCGCTACTTGCCCGCCTTCTTGGCGATCTCCGCGGCCGTGGCGTTGAAGAACTCGACGCACTTCGCGATGTCGGGCACCGAGTTGTCCCAGTTGTATTCGTATTCGATGGAGAACACGCCCTTGAACCCCTGGCGGGCCAGCTCCTCGAGCATCCCCTTGGCGTCGCCGTTGCCCGTGCCCCACGGCACGTCGTGGCCGTCCTTACCGTCCTTAAGGTCCTTGAAGTGGGAGCTGACGATGTGCCCTTCCAGCTTCTTCAGGCACTCCAGGGGCACGAGGCCCGAACGGACCCAGTGGCCCGTGTCGGCGTCGGAGCCGATTCGCTTCGAGTGGCCCTCGACCGCCTTCAGAACGGTCTCGGCGTCCCAGTAGTGCGACGGCTTCGGGTGATTGTGCAGGGCTACGTTGATCTTGTACTCCTCGGTCAGCTTGTCCAGGAGGTCGAAGGAATCCTCCGGCGCCTCGGAGACGATCGTCTCCAGGCCCACCTTCTTGCCGAACTCGAAGACCTTGCGCGACTCGGCCTCGTTCTTGCCAAGCCCCACGACGCCGTAGTTGATGATCGTGATGCCTGCGTCGGCGGCGATCTTCTTCATCTCGGCGATGTCGGCGTCCGACATGCCGTGGCTGACGCCCACCGGCTTCTCCTTGCTCAGCTTCTGGCCGGGATAGATCTCGATCCACTTGAGGCCCATCGACGCCGTCTTCTCGACCGCCTCGGCGAAGGTGAAGCGGTTGAACGTGTAGGCCTGCGTGCCAGTCGCGGTTCGGATTCGGGTCGAGCGTCTTGGGGGCGGCGTAGACGTCGGTGCGGACGCGTGCCGCCGCCTTCTTGGCGGGGGCGCCGAGGGTCTTCAGGATGCCCTCCGCCTCCTTGCGGACGTTGGCATTCTTCGTGACTTCCACCACCTTCTGCATCACCGCGATGGTGGTCTCCTTGCCCGCGGCGCCGAGGCCCTTGGCGATCTTGACGGCGGCCGCCGAGGCCTCTTCCTTCAGGGCATCATCGGACAGGCAGGGCTCGATCATCTTCAGGGCTTCCGGCGTCTTCAGTTCGCCGAGGCCGCCGAGGACGGTCTTCTTCTCATCCGGCCGCTTGGCCGCGGCCATCGCGTCCTGGTACATCCTGAGCTTCTGGGCGGGCGGCACGTCCGGCAGGCCCGCCAGGCGGACGTAGCCGCGCAGGGCGAGCACCTGGTGCGTCTGCTTCCCCTCGCCCTTGGCGACGGCCAGCAGGTCGGCGGCGGCGCCGGCGTCCGGCCAGTCGGCCAGCGAGCGGACCGCCGCGTCCTGGATTTCGGCGGCGGCATCCGCCACGAAGCCGCGAACGGCGGCGAGGGCCTTCGCCCCGCCGGCCCGGCCGAGAGCCCCGATGAGGGCGCACTTGGCCGGCGTCTCGGCGGCCTTGACGCCCGCGAGGATCGCATCAACGCATGCACCCTTGTTGGTCGCGCGGGTGCAGAGCGAGCCGAGGGCCTTCTCGGCCGCCTGGCGTTCGTCGTCGGCCTTGGCCTTGGCCACGAGGCCCACGAGCGCCGGGGCCGACTTCTCGTCGACCACGAGGTCCAGCGACTGGATCGCCGCCAGGCGCACGGCCGGGTCGGCGTCTTCGGCGGCCTTCAGGATCACCGGCACGGCCGTCGTGACGCGGCGGGCGCCGAGGGAGCGGACCACCTGGGCGCGGGCCTTGGCATCGTCCTTGCCGGCCATCGCCACCAGGGCGGCGTTGACATTGGCCCCGGGCAGCCGGTCGAGGCTGCGGCGGGCCTCATCGGCCAGCGGGCCGGCGCCGGCGGCCAGCGGCACGAGCGTTGCCAGCGTCGAGGCGTCGCCGAGCCTGCCCATGGCCCGGACGGCGGCCAGCTTGACCGCCTCATCCTGGCTCTGGGCCGCGCTCATGACGGACGGCAGGACCGAGGCGTCGCCGCGCGTGGCCAGGTCGTCGAGCAGCAGGGCCTGCGTGGGGCTGGGGAGCTTCGGCAGGAGGCCCGCCAGTGCCTTGGTGGTCTCGGGGCCGGCCGTCTCGCGGCAGAACCGGAGGACCGCCGTCTGCACCTCGCGGTCGGTGCCGGTCAGGAGTTCGGTGAGGAGCGGGAGCGTCTTCTCGCCGCCGGCCGCTACGATGCCGCGCAGGGCGGCCATGCGGACCTGCTTCGGCTCGGAGACCTTGAAGAGCGACTGGTAGATGGCGGCCGCGTCGTCGTTCTTCTTCTGCTTGAGCAGCTCGTCGGCGCACAGGAGGTACGAATCGTCGAGGACCGCCTTGACGGGCGGCGGGGCGGAGACGCGGGCGGCCGCCACGGCGTCACAGGCCTCCGGTGTGGCGATCTTGCCCAGGGCCGCGCCGGCGGCCGCCGCGATGCCCGCGTCGCTGTCTTTCAGGAGCGGGACGAGCACGGGCACGCTGGTGACGTCCTTGCGCTGGCCGAGCGAGTTGATGAGGCCGATCTTCTGCTTGGCGGTGGCCTTGGGCAGGGCGGCCCGCATGGCGGCGTCGGCCGACGGGTCGGGAATCCGCTCGATGGCGTAGCGGCCCATGTCCGAGAGGTCCTTGTCGGTCAGCAGGGGCGCGATGGCCGGCACTTCCTTGGCCGTGGCGACGAGGCTGAGCTGGCGGAGGATGAAGCGCTTGGAGTCGGCCGTGGTATCGGCGGCCGCCAGCGCGCCGGTGAGCTTGGCGGTCAGCGCGGCCCGCTCGGCGGCCTTGCCGGCCGAGTCGCGGACGGCGTCGGCGATGACGGTCAGCGGCTCGCGGCTCTGGCCGAACTGGTAGGTGGACAGGGCCTTGAAGGCCTCGTCGAGGGTGGGCTTGGGCGCGGGCGCCGCGGCGGCAGCCGAAAACGCGAGCCCGAGAACCAGCAGTCCGGCGAATAACGTTGTCAGGCACCTCATGGCAGGCTCCTTACCTCATGGCGGTTACGGTCGTGCGTTTCACGGTTGAGAAACAAGCGCCCAGCAACCTGGGCGGCTGAATGGCGCGCGGCTAAAACGCTAAAGATGCCAGGGTGCTCGCATCGGTCTGGCAATCATACGATCTGCCTCGGCATCGTCAATGAAACGTTCCTTCACAAGGTCCCACTTGAGCTTGCGTCCGAGCTCGATGGCGATGACTGCCAGGTGGCAGAACTAGGGCGTACGGTGGCCGTCCTCGGCCGGCGCCATCGTGGGGCCGCGCGACTTGATGGCGTTGATCCAGTCCTGGGCGTGGCCGACGCTGCGGCCGAGCGAGACCTCGCCGGGGCCGATGACCGTCCTGAGGATCGCCGGGTCGCTGGCCGCCAGGGCCCCCCCGTGGATGGCCACGAACAGCCACCCTTCGGACCCCTCGAACAGGATGCCCCGGTGGGCCCCCGTGATGCCGCAGATGACCGTGCCGGGGGCATCGTCGCTCGTGGTGATGAGCTTCATCCCATTGGCATAGATATATTCGATGTGGTACTCGTAGGGCACGTTGTAGAGCGGGTCCTTCATGCACTTGCCGCGGCCCTCGATCTGGACGGGGCCCACCAGGAGCGGCCCGGCGGCCATGAGGGCGATGTCGTTGACGT
>JAPLML010000405.1 GCA_026387055.1 Planctomycetota bacterium
GATCGCCGCCTCGCGCGACGAGGCGCCGGACGTCCGGACCCTGCGCCTGGAGTTCCCCGACGAGGCGGCGCGCGCCGCCTTCTTCGCGAAGTACCGCGTCGGCATGTTCGGGCTCTACGGATTGCCCGGCGCGGGCGAGAGCACCTTCTGCGTCGCCTCCCCGCCCACGCGCACCCAGTATATCGAGTGCACGTTCCGCCGCATCGGCCGCGTGACGAGCGCCCTGGCCGACCGCGACGTGGGCCAGACCATCACCTTCCGCGGGCCGTACGGCAACTTCTTTCCTATCGAGACGTGGAAAGGGCGCAGCATCCTCTTTGTGGCCGGCGGCATCGCCCTGCCCCCGCTGCGCAGCGTCATCTGGAACATCCTCGACCGCCGCGCCGAGTTCGGCAACATTACGATCATCTACGGGGCGCGGACGGTGGCGGACCTCGTCTACAAGCACGAACTGGCCGAGTGGGCCGGACGCGGGGACGTCAAGCTCGTCACTACCGTGGACCCCGGCGGCGAGACGCCCGAGTGGAAAGACAAGATCGGCTTCGTGCCGACGGTCCTGAAGGAAGTCGCCCCGAGCCCCGCAGGCGCCGTGGCCCTCGTGTGCGGCCCGCCGATCATGATCAAGTTCTCGCTGCCGGTCCTCAAGGGCCTGGGGTTCCCGGCGACCGACACCTACACGACGCTCGAGAACCGGATGAAGTGCGGCATCGGCAAGTGCGGCCGGTGCAACGTCGGCAAGTTCTACGTCTGCAAGGACGGCCCGGTCTTCACGGTCGACCAGCTCCAGCAGCTTCCCCATAGCGATATGTAGGCTCTTGACGGGGAGCGCGGCGGGTCTCCTGACCCGCCGCGCCCGGAGCAGAGTGTTCGCACGCGGCCGCGTCGGCACGCGGCGGTTCGGGAGACCCGCCGCGCACGGGTTGGTTAGCCGCGGCGTTGACGCCGTCTATGCCTCAGTCCAACATCAGCACATCCCCTTCCGCCAGCTCCGGCAGCGTGGCGGTGATCGCCTCGCCCGATTTTTCGACCGCCAGCGCCTTGTCGAGCCATACCGACGTGGCCCTGGCCGCCCCCTCCGCGCCGCGGACCATCAGGCGCAGATCCTTGAGCGGCACGTGCCTGACCGTACGTTTCCCCTCCGCCGCCGCATACGTCCAGTTCATCAGCACCACCGCCAGTTTGCCGGGGTCGCGGTTCTTCACAAGAACGCCCTCGACCGTCGGCGCGGCGGCATCCACCACCGGGTGCACGCCCGTCCCGCCCAGCGGCAGCGTCACCCAGCGCCTCATGTCAGGGCGGAAGTCCTTCAACATGTCAAACGACTCCCCCCGCACGGCCGCACTGTACTCCAGCCCCGGGAAGAACCCGACCACGTACGCCCGGCCTTTGCCGAAGGTGCGGCGCGTGACGGCGGCGCCGCCGTCGGCGAACTTCGCAAGCACTTCGGTATCCCTGGCGGGCTTCAGGACCTCGCGCCCCACGACGGGTGCGAACCATCCGCCCGACTCGCCGCCGACGATGCGCCCGCCGTCGAGCACAGGGGCGAGGGCGTTGCGAGGGTCGCCCAGCGGCTCCACCGACGTGGCGCCGTAGAGGGCTACGCGCGCATACATCTCGGGATCGCCGCGGACGTCCAGGCCGAGAACAGGTTCGAGCGCCTTGAGCGGCTGGTTCGCCTCGTCTCGCGCCAGGCCGCCCCCGCTCGTGTAGAGCGTCCCGCCCGCCTCGACCCATCGGGCGAGCTTCTCGGCGGCGGCGCGGGTCAGGTTGATGCCGCTGATGTAGATGATCTTGTAGCGGCCGAGGTCCTCGCCGGCGAGCATCCCCTCGTCGAGGGCGTCGACGGGGATGTGGGCGTGCGCGAGGGCCGTGTACGTCCACTTCGCGTTCTCCCACGCGGCCGGGTACTCCGGCCGGCCGGTGAAGCCCATCCAGTATTCGCTCGCGCGCGGGTTCACGACGGCCACCTCGGCGGGCCGGGCCCACGAGGCGCCGTAGAGCACGCCCTCGGCCTTCCCGAGGAGCCGCGCGGCCTTGCTCACGAGCACGAGGCAGTCCGGGTCCTGCGAGAAGCTGTCGCCCTTCTTGTAGTCGGGCCCGTAGGTGTACCAGTAGATGAGGCGGGCGCCGCGGGCCGCCGCCGCGAGGGCCCGCTGGATCGGCGCCCCGCGATGCGGCTTCACGTACACGCCGAACTCGAGGCCCATCCTACCCGAAACGACGCGCCCCACGTCGCACAGGTAACTGTCCCAGCTCCAGACCTGCGGCCCGCGATTCGACATCTCGTAGACGAAGGCGTTGTCGGCGTAGCGGTAGAAGTCGAAGAAATCGAGGCTGTGGCCCTTCATGAGGAACGTGTTGCCGCGCAGGGCGTAGGAGTAGACGTACGGCCGCGCGGCCTCCGGGGCGTCCTTGCGGCCCTCGGCCAGGGCCTTGCGTTTGGCCTCGTTGGCGCGGGCGCAGGCATCGCGCAGGGGCGTGAACAGTTTGGCGCTCGCGTAGGTATTGAACTGTTTCGTGTAGTAGGCGGCGAGGGCCTGGCTCTTGTCGGCCACGTCGAAGCCCGGCCCCTCCTTCGGCGCAAGGTCCACCGGCTTCACGTCGGCCCAGACGGTCTTGCCGAAGTCGGCGGGCGCGAGGCCCTGCCCCCGGAGCCACGCGCGGAACGCCTCGCTGCAGCGCGGGCACCGGCTGAAGTGCGATTTGCCCTCCGGCGCATGATCGACCACCGTGCCGATCTCGTCGACCGTCAGGCCCCAGACCTCCGGCAGGCGGATCGCGAACACCGCGTCGAGCGCTTTGCGGACGCCCTCCTCCGTCAGCGCCGCCACGCCCGTGCCGAATGGGCACCCGGCCTCGGCGTTCTGCGGCTTGGCGCGCTCGCTCGGAACAGGATAGCCCATGATGCCGGTGTCGCACGCGCGGCCGAAGTCCCCGGCGTATCCCTCGCCGCGCACGGCCATCTCCAGGAGGAACGGCGGCGCGGACCGGAAGCTGTTGACGCCCAACTGGCGGAGGCTCCGGCACTCGGTCTCGACCACCGCCTTGTTCGTGGTGCGGATGCCGTAGCCGATCCCCTCGCCGTAGCCGCCGATGTCGGTGAGGATGACGTAACGCCTGGGCACGGGCATGGCGGCCCACGGGAGTTTTTCGAGCGTGGCGGTGCGCCGCCGGGCGTACTCCAGGATGCCGGTGAGCTCGTCGAGGAACCGCGGGTCGTCGGGCTTCACGCCGCCCGCCAGCCGGTACGCGGGGATGACGAGGCCGACGGTGCCGCCGTCGGGCCCGCTCTCGCGGACGGTCTTGACGGCGCGGCCGCCGAGGGCGAACTCGAACTCCATCTCCACGTCGGTCGAGAAGTCCGTGCCGCGCCGGCTCTTCGCCCCCCGGCCCGCCCTGCCCGCCATGAACGTCAGGAAGAGCTTGTCCGGAAACCGGCCCTTGACCAGCGCGTTGACGGGAACGGGGGCGGTCCACTGGCCGGTGGGCACTTTCGTGCCGAGCGTGCCGCGGAAGACCTCGCCGCCCAGACCCTCGCCGCCGCGGCGCCACGCGATGTCGGTGGGCTCGTCGGGCTTGATGGCCGTGACACGGATTCGCACGGTGAAGTCGTCGGGCACGGAGATCGTCGCCGACTCGACTTGCACATCGACCTGCCCTTTGTCGGCAGGCGCGGCGGCCTCGGCGGACGGCGCCCCCGCCGCGCAGGAAGCCGCCGCCCAGAGCACCGCCAGAAGGACACGACAGGACGTGGGTTCCGGCATGGCGTCCGTCCCCTTTCATTCTGCGCGGCGGGTCAGGAGACCGTACGTGTTTAGCGAGTGTGCCACTGTCCCGATAGCCGTTGTGGCACGGCCGGCTTGTCCGGCCGTGGCAGAGCGCCGGCCACATTCCCCACGGCCGGACAAGCCGGCCGTGCAACACCTGCCGGGATACGCTGAACACGTACGGGGACCCGCCGCGCACCGCATTCTACCACGGGGACGGCGCCGATTGCAGAGATGCCTGATAACGCGCGGGGGCGAGCCAGCGCCTGCCCGCCCCCGCTTCCCAGCGCAAAGGCATTGGATCTGCCTTTAGGCCTCAAGCTGAACCGCCCGATGGCCACATCTCTATATCGTCTGCCCCTCCCCCATGCTCAAGGGGGGTTTCCCTGATTCCCGGCTTCGGAAAACCTTAGAGCGTGTATGAAAGCCCTGTGGCTCAGCCGCCCTCGGCTGAGCGCCCCGTGTCGGCGACAGGCTTTGCCGCCGGAATTGCACACCCGGGGGCGGGTGTGCCACATGGCCCAGGCGGTTCTCATACACGTTCTTAGAGCGCCGCCGGAGGAGTTGTAGGGGCACGGCATGCCATACCCCTACGCCCAGCGGGAGTCAACGCGCGGCGCGTCAGGCATCCAGGGAGGTCAGCCCCTGGCGGATGGCGTACTTCGTCAGCTCCGCCACGCTGTGCAGGTCGAGCTTATCCATGATCTGGCCGCGATGGGTCTCGATGGTCTTGATGCTGACGTGAAGGTGGGCCGCAATCCCCTTTGTCGAGCGACCTTCGGCCACAAGCTGGAGCACCTCGCGCTCGCGGCCCGTCAGGGGGCTGGAGGCCCCCTCCTCGCTCGCCAGGCGCTGCACGTAGTCCTGGACCACGACGCCGGCGATCTTCCGGGCCAGGTACACCTCGCCGGCGAGGACGGCCTGGACCGCCCGGCCGATCTCGTCGGCCATCGAGTCCTTCAAGAGGTAGCCGCGCGCGCCGGCTTGCAGCATCCCCGCCACGTACCGTGTGTCGGCGTGCATCGACAAGGCGATCACCTTGACACCGGGCCCGTCGGCCAGAATCTGGCAGGTGGCGTCGATGCCGTTAAGGTCGGGCATGCTGATGTCCATGAAGACCACCGCGGGTTTCAGTTTCCTGGCCAGTTGGACGGCCGCCCGGCCGCTGTCGGCCTCGGCCACGACCGCCATGCCGCCCAATCGCTCGATCAAGGCGCGAAGACCGACGCGCACGATTTCGTGATCGTCGGCCAGGAGGACGGGAAGGCTCATGGGCTTCCTCCAACGACCGGCGGGGGGCCTTCCAGCGGCGCGACCAGGGTCACTTTCGTCCCCCGCCCCGGGGCCGACGTCACCTCGAGCCGTCCGCCCAGGTGCTCCAGCCTTTCGCGGGTGCTGAAGAGCCCGAAACCGCCGTGCCCTCCTCCGTGCCAGACCGGAGAGGCCATGTCGAAGCCCTGGCCGTCGTCGGCGATACTCACGCAGAGGCGGTCCTCCTCGCGCAAGATCGACAGGCTCGCGGACCGAGCCTGAGCGTGCTTGATGATATTGGTCAGCACCTCGCGCACCGCGAGGAAAAGGACGATTCGGACATCCTCGGCCATCGGCTTCGGCTGCCCATCGCCCTCGAACCGGACCCGGAGGCGATGCTCTTGCCCAACCTTCTCCAGCAGCCATTCCACGGCCGCCTCGAAGCCGAGCTCGTACAGGATGGGCGGGCTGAGGTCAAACGTGGCCGAGCGGGTATCGCCGATCACGCCGTCCAGCGCTTCGGCGACCTCGGCGAGCACGCGCCCCCGGTCCTCCGGCGTCGCGGCCTCCCGCAGCGCGCCCAGGCGCAGCTTGGCCACCGCCAGGGCTTGGCCAATCTGGTCGTGAAGGAACACGGCGATGCGCCGGCGCTCGCGCTGCTCGGTCAGGACCAGCCGGGAGGCCAGCGACCGCAGGCGATTCTGGTACTCGGCCACCCGTTCATCCGCCCGGCGGCGATCCGTGATGTCGGTCACCATGGCCAGGGCGCCCAGGTAACCACCCTTATCGGAAAGGATCGGATTCGTACTCAGGGAGACCCAAAGGTCCACCCCATCCTTCCGCCGGAAGAGGAACTCATGCGTTTCCCTGACTCCCTGTCGGCGGCGATCAAGAAGGCCCCGGGCCAGGGGACGCTGGTCCTTGTTCATGAAGGCAAGAAGATGCTGCCCGACCATCTCCTCGGGGGCGTAGCCGAGCATCTCGGCCATCTTGCGGTTGACGTAGGTGGTCTTGGCCTCACTGTCGATCACCCAGATGCCTTCCTCTGCCGTTTCCACGATGCGGCGATAGCGCTCCTCGCTTTCCCACAGCGCCTCGTGCGACTGGCGCCGCTGCGCCTCGGCGCGGTCCAGGGCATCGCCGATGGTTCGGGCCA
>JAPLML010000329.1 GCA_026387055.1 Planctomycetota bacterium
CTTTATTTTGTTCCTTTACGAACGCTAAGTTGCGGCTGAAAGGCTCGCCGAGACATGTTTAATCCTTCCGCTGAACCCCCGATTCCTCTCGCTCAGGTCCCGCAGTTGCCGTGGCTTCCGCCGCGTCCGAACGGTCGCCGACTTCACAGGTCCACCATCGACCGATGGGCCCACGCCGGACTTCGCGGCGTTGTGCTGGAGACCGTCGCCTTCGGCGCTTCGCTCTACACGAGCGAGGAGGCCGTGAGGAGATTCTTCGCCGCCGTCGCCGCCAAGAATCCCGCCGGCCCCACCTCTGCCCCGCCGATCCCACCTGGCCCGGCCCCGTCGCCGCGGCGATCCAGCCGGCGGGCGGCCCGCAAGTCCTCGGCCCCACGCGCGTAACCGCGTCCACGTGGAGGCCCTCGGCATGCGCCGCTCGCCCTATCCCGTAGTCCACCTCGCCTCAGCGGCCCAGGGTCTCGCCGCGCCGCGAGGCATACCAGGGGGAAACACATGGACGTGAACCGTTATCGGAAAAGTCCGCCCCGCCGGGTGAGGCGGGGCGGTGTGGCCGCGAGGGCGGCCAGGTCCATAGTCTGGCGCGGAGGCCAGGGGACGTATGCAACATAGTGGTTCAACATCGCGCCCGCAAGACTTTTCCGCCGCGCCGCACGCGGATGAGCGCCGGCGGCGCAACACCCGCCCTTTGTACGTGCCGCGGGACCTTATCAATAGTCGTATATTCCTTGGCTTGACCGGCCGCGCACCCCAAGTCTTGTTGATCTTCTACTCCAAGCGCCGGGTGGAGAAACTGAGACGGCCTGGCCCGCGCGGGGAACGATTCCGCACGATCAACAACGGCAAGCTCATTTTCACCTACCGTGAGGCGTGGAAGGGCTTTGGCCTAACGCGGCGGATCTTCCTGCATGCCCTGGACCAGCTCATCGCCCGTGGGTTCATCGACGTGGCCAAGACGGGCGGCGGCATGCTGGGCGACTGTAGCCTGTACGGCCTCTCTGAGCGCTGGCGGGTCTTCGGGACGGCCGAGTTCAAGGAGTGCCCAAGGCCCAAGGGGCGGAAGTGGGAAACAGAGACAGCGCACAGAAAAGTACGCGCCCCCGTGCACAAAAAAGTACGGGCCTGTCCGCCGACCGCGCACATAAATGTACGCGGTTTACCTGAAAAACCGGCCCCGGACCGCGCACAAAAAGGTGCGTATTCTAATGACTACCAGGCGCTGAGCGAGAACGAGGGGGAGGGCGCGCCGGCCCGGCCCGGTTTGCCGGACCCTGACGTCCGACTCCTGCACCTTGCTGGGAAAAATCGCGGCCGCCCGCTCACAGACAAAGAGCGAGCGTCCTTCCTGGAGGCGGTCTTGAAGGCCCGCGCAGTTGGCGCCACGGAACCCTTGATCGCGTACTACGTCCTCGGCGCCGCGCCGGGGGCCGCGCCCTGGATCGGACCGGACGACGCCAGCGCGGCCGCCAAGCGGCTGCTCGGGTCCTTCCAGAACGCCGTCGACCTGCCCGAGGAGCGGACCGCGGTCGAGCAACTCCTGGTCGACATGGCGCATGCCGATCGATACCTGGCCACCTGGACGGTCGCCGACGGAAACCAGGGCCGCGACCACAACCAGCGGGTGCTCGACTGGGCCAAGGTCTACGCCGAGGACCTGGCAGCCGCGGCGGCGTGGCCCGCGACTGGAGGTGGCGCGTGACCTTCACTGAACAACGGGTCTTGGAGTATCTTGATAAGTGGTGCCGCGGGGCGGCGGCCGCACGGACCCAGGAGACGATCGCGCGGCACCTGCGCGAGGCGGGCCTGGACGCCTGCACGGCACGGGACGTGCGGGACGCCGTGGCGGCCCTCACGCTTGCCCACAAGCGAGTCGGCACGTGCTCGACGGGTTGCTTTTTATGCGTGAGCGTCGCGGACTTTCGAGTCGCCCATCGGATGCTGTTCGGTAGGGAGCTCACACAACGGAAGCGGCGCCGGGCGCTTCACGAAACCTTCCGCCGGTTCATCGGCGGCCAGCAGTTGCTGCCGTTCGCCGCGGCCGAGGCGGGCCTGGAGGCCCAGCCATGACCCGCCCCGCCCCGCAACGTGACAGGACGATCGTCGCGGCGACGACGGACGTGGGCCGGCGGCTGGTGATCGTCCTCAGCCTGGCGGCCCAAGCAACCCATGCGTGTCGCGCGGGTCACGGCGAAGTTCTACCTACCCGATCAGCGCCGACGGGACCCGGACAATTTACTCGGCTCGCTGAAGGCGGCAATCGACGGCCTCGTCGATGGGGGGGTGATCGGCGATGACCGGGACTTCATTCATATGCCCGTCGAGCAATACGTCGACCGTGCTCGCCCCCGCGTCGAGATCGAGGTCGAGGAGGTCGGCGCGTGAGGCAGGCAATGCAGAAGCCGGTGACAGCGGGAGGCTTCCTGGGGCGAAGCCCCAGGTTCGCTCCTGCGCCGGCGGCCGCGGAGCCGCCGCGGTTGCTGCTGACGCCCCCGGAGGCGGCTGTGGCCCTGCGCCTGTGCCCTCGCACGCTGTGGACGTTGACCAAGGACGGGACGATTCCGCACATGCGCATCGGCCGCCAGATCCGCTACCCCGTGGCGGTCCTGGAGGAGTGGATCGGGAAGCAGACGACGGGGGCGGCGCCGACTCCACAAACGAAGGCGTGAACATGGGCATGCATCGCAAGACCGTCGAGCTGATCGAACTGGCGAAGGAGATCCTGGCGGCGGAACACCCGATGACCGTCCGGCAAACGTACTACCGGCTCGTTTCAAGGCAAGCTGTAGAGAACGCGCTGGGCGGATACAGGGCCACCATGAACGCGCTGAAGACCGCGAGACTCAAAGGCATGATCCCGTGGGAACACGTGGAGGACCGGCTTCGGCCGCCGCGCCATGTATCCATGTGGGACAGCCCAGCGGAGTTCGCCGAAGCCGTTTGGCCTCAGTATCGTCGGGACGTGTGGAAGACCCAACCGGCGCTTTTGGAATCTTGGCTCGAAAAAGACGCGCTGAGTGGCATCTTCGAGCAGGTGTTGGAACCATACGGCGTCACCCTGAACGTCGGAAGAGGGTACGACGGCTGGTCCTCCATCAAGGAAGCGGCGGACCGCTACGGTGCTGGCGACGGGAGCGACGGTGGCCGGCCGGTGTCTGTGATCTACTTCGGCGACCACGATCCGAGCGGCGAGGACATGCAGCGGTCCCTGGGGAAGCGGCTGGCCCACTTCGGGAGTCGCCCGGCGATTGAGCGGGTGGCGATCCTGCGCGAGGACATTGAGCGCTACAACCTGCCGCCGGACTTCGCCAAGAAATCGGATACCCGGGCCCGGGCGTTCATTGAGGCGCACGGCGACGAGGCGGTTGAGCTGGACGCCCTGCCCGCGGCGGTGCTGCGGCAACGGCTGACCGACGCCGTTGAGAAGCGGATGGACATGGATGCTCTCGTCGACGTGCAGCGAGAAGAGGCTGGGGACAAGCGGCGAGTGAAGGTGTGGATGTCGGGGCGGAAATGATTCCGATTCTGTATTGACGAGGGCGCCGGCGGCGGAAGATGCTTGACGGCGGCGGGACGAAACGGTACTGACGAGGCGCGCCGAGGGGCGGCGCGTCGGTCGCAGAGATGAAAGGGTAGAGCTATGGCCAGCCTTTCCCAGGACTCCAAGAGCGGTCAGTGGATGGTGAGGATCTGCGCCCGGGACGGCACCCGGCCGACGATTCGCCTGGGCCGTCTGGACGCCCATCGTGCCGCCGACGTGCACCGGCTCATCGAGGAGCTGGCGACGGCCGCCAGGAACGGCGTGGAGCCGACAGCCGTAACCCGAGCCTGGGTCACGTCCCTGGACCCGCAGTTCCGGCGGCGCCTGGAGCGCGCCGGACTCCTGGAGGCCGAGGAGGCTGACGGCCAGGCCGCCCAGGTCCGCGACCCCGCGCGGGCCTGCCCGACCGTGGCCGCGTGGGTCGACGAATACATCGAGGGCCGAGCGGACCTGAAGGAAGGGACTCGGATCAACCTGCTCCAGGCCGGCAGGGACGTGAAGGACTTCTTCGGGACGCTCCTCGGGCTCGATGAGGTCACGCCGGGCGACGCCGACGCCTTCCGGGTCTTCCTTCACTCCCAGCGGAAGCGCAAGCTCGGCCGGGGCACGGCGGCGCGGCGGGTGAAACGGGCGCGGCAGTTCTTCACGGCCGCGGTGAGGCACCGGCTGATCGCGGAGAACCCCTTCCTCGGGATCAAGTGCCCCGACTTCAGCGACGGGCGCCGGTTCCATTTCATCACGATCGCGGAGGCCCAGGCGGTCCTCGATGCCTGCCCCGACGCGGAGTGGCGGGCAATCGTCGCCCTGGCCCGCTACGGCGGCCTCCGGTGTCCCTCCGAGGTCCTCGGCCTGAAGTGGGAAGACGTCTTGTGGGATCGGAACCGCTTTGCCGTCCACGCCTCAAAGACCGAATACCACGACGGCGGGACGCGGCACGTGCCCATCTTTACCGAGCTGGCTCCCCACCTGCGCGAAGCATTCGACGCCGCGCCAGACGGCGCGGTTCACGTGGTCTCGGGCAATCGCCTGGGGTCCGAGAACTTGCGGACGCAGCTCGCCCGGATCATCAAGAAGGCAGGGGTGACGCCCTGGCCGAAGATCTTCCAGAACTGCCGGAGCACGCGAGAGACGGAACTGGCCGAGCGGTTTCCCCTCCATCAGGTCTGCAAATGGCTCGGCAACTCGCCGAGGGTGGCTGAGAAGCACTACCTACAGGAGAGGGAGGAGGACTTCCAGCGGGCCATCGGGGGACCGACCACGGCGCGAAGCGCTCCAAAAGCGCTCCATTTTCCCGTCGCAACGGGTCGCAACGAAAAGCAAGAGCCGCAGGAAACGCCCGAAAAGGCTACATTATGCGGGAATGTAGATGGTTCTAATGACCCTGACGGGACTCGAACCCGTGTCTTAGCCTTGAGAGGGCTATGTCCTAACCGCTGGACGACAGGGCCACTCCGGGACCGCGCCTCGGGCGGCGGTCCCCGATCCGTTCTGGTGACCCCGACGGGACTCGAACCCGTGTCGCGGCCTTGAAAGGGCCGTGTCCTAACCGCTGGACGACGGGGCCACATCGCTTCACGATTCATCTCGGCGGCCCGAAGGCCGGCCGGGGCGTCTTTCATACCCGATGGCCGCCGCGATTTCAAGTGAGGGCGCCGGGGCTCGAACCCGGGACCCACAGCTTAAAAGGCTGTTGCTCTACCAACTGAGCTACGCCCCCTCACACGGAGGGTCATTCTACCCGGGCCGCGCGGTCATTGCAACCCCCGGCGGCGCATTTCCGCAGGGCGAACGCATCTAAATTCTGAGCACTCGCAGAAGGTACGCTTCGTCCCAGCCAGCCTTGAGGCGTTTGCATTTGATGCCGACCTTTGTGCTGTGTTCTTGCTTCAGCAACATCAGGGCGATGCGGCGGACGCGGGA
>JAPLML010000545.1 GCA_026387055.1 Planctomycetota bacterium
GGGCCGAGGCGGAATTCCCGCCGCCCCCGGCCGCCCCGGCGGCGCCGCCTGCGCCGCCCGCCGCGCCGACGCCGCCTGTGCCCCCGGCCGTCCCACCCACGACGCCGACGCCGGGCCAAACGCCCCCGGCTGCGCCGCCGACGGCCCCAACGCCGGGCGAGACGCCCCCGGCCGTCCCACCCACCACGCTAACACCGGGCCAGACGCCCCCATCCGTCCCGCCGACCACAACGCCGGAGGAGCCCCCGCCGCCCCCCCACTTGCCCAGGAAGCCGCTCGAGGGTCCGATCCTCCTGAATTTCAAGGATGCCTCGCTGCGCACGGTGCTTGAGTACCTTTCGGAGGCCGCCGGTCTGGTGGTGGTGGCAGACGCGGCCCTGGACAGCCGGGTGACGGTCATGAGCCGCCAGACGCTCAGCGTCGACGAGGCGGTGTCGGTTCTGAATACCGTGCTCAAGGAAAAGGGTTACGCGGCGATACGCAGCGGCCGGACCCTCAAGATCGTGACGCTGGACCAGGCGAAGAAGGCGGCGCTTCCCGTCCGCTCCGGCAGCGACCCCGACGAGATCGAGCCCTCCGACCAACTGGTGACCCACATCATCCCGCTTCAATACGTCGACGCGGCCCAGGTGAAGAGGGACCTGGCCACGCTCGTCCCCACGTACGCGGACCTGAGCTCCAACGCCAGCTCCAACACGCTGATCCTTACCGATACGCAGACGAACGTCCGCCGGTTCGTTGAGATCATCCGCGCCCTCGACGCGCGGATGGCGGGCGTGTCGGAGGTCAAGGTGTTCCAATTGAAGTATGCCAATGCGGCCAACGCCGCACGGCTGATCACCGACCTGTTCAAGCCCGATCAGACCGCCCAGGGAGGGGGGAACCCCTTTGCCGCCATGCGGCGCGCCTTCATGGGGCCGGGAGGGCCGGGCGGGCCGGGCGGGCGGGGCGGTTCGTCCTCCGACGACAGCGGCCAGGGCGGCCGCCAGCAGAAGATCACCGCCTCCGCCGACGACCGCACCAATACCCTCGTCGTCAGCGGCCCGCCGGACACGCTGAGGGTGATCGAGGGCGTCGTCAAGGAACTCGACGCCAACCCGACCGAGGAACAGGCGGTGTTCTTCTACCCGCTGAAGAACGCCACGGCGGTGAATATCGAAGGGGTGTTGAACAGCATCTTCGGCTGGTCGGGCACGACCACCGGCAGGGCCACGACGCAGCGCCAGAGCCTCTCGATGCCGGGCAGGACAGGCTCCAATACGGGCAGCCGCGGCATCGGCGGATCGAGTTCCGGCAGGTCCGGCGCGGGCGGCATGGGCTCGAGCGGCATGGGCTCGGGCGGTTTCGCCTCCGGCGGCATGGGCTCCAGCGGCGCCGGCGCAAGCCGCTTCGGCTCAGGCGGCACCTTTGGCGGCGGGATGGGCGCCGGCATGCAAGGCCGGGGGAGCTCACGCATCTCGCCGACAACCGCGTCGGCCGCCTCCGACCTGGCGGGCCAGGTGTACGTTGTGGCCGACGCCGACACCAACTCGTTGCTGGTGACGGCGGCCACCAAGAATTTCGATAAGATCAAAGAAATCCTGGCCGACCTGGACCGGCCGGTGCCCCAGGTGCTCATCAAGGTCCTGATTGCCGAAGTGACGCACGACAACTCGCTCGACCTGGGCGCGGAATTCTCGATCCTCAACATGAATGCCGCCGGCACCAAGGGAGAAAAGTACGGCACAGACTTCTCCGTGGCCGCCCAGACCGGTGGGCTGGTCGTCAAACTGCTTCACGACGACTACACCGCGACCCTTCGGGCGCTCGCCACCACAGGGAAGCTCGATGTGCTCTCGCGGCCCTACATCCTCACCAGCGACAATCAGGAGGCGTGGATCCAGGTGGGGCAGTATGTGCCTTTCGTCGCCTACACCCAACTCACCGACACCGGCATCACGAACAATTCCTACCAGTGGCAGGATATCGGCATCATCCTGACCGTGATGCCGCACATCAATCCGGACGGGTTGGTGATCATGGACGTATACCAGGAGATTTCGGACCTGACCTCGACCACCGTGCCCCTGTCGGGCACGACCACGGCGCGGGCGTTGGCCAAACGCGCCGCCCAGAGCCGGGTGGCCGTCCGCGACAGCCAGACGATCGTCATCGGCGGCCTGATGGCGGACCGCAGCACCGACACCGTGAGCAAGGTGCCCCTCCTGGGCGATATCCCAGGCCTGGGCGCGCTCTTCCGGCGGACGGTCACGACCAAGACCAAGACCGAGCTGCTGATCTTCCTCACGCCGCACGTGGCGACGGTGCCCGACGATCTCAAGACTATGGCGGAGGACGAACAGGCCGGCGCCAAGGTGATCCGCGAAGCCGTGGAACCGGGCGCATTCGACGAACACATGAAGGGCATGCAGCGAGGCGCTGTCGTGCGTCCGCCCGGCGAGAAGGAACGGCAGTCTCCCGGGGCGAAGATCGACGCGCCGCCGCCTGCAAAAAAGGAGCCCGAGTCTCCTCCCGCCAAGACCGAGATCAATCCGCCCCCCGGCCGGAGCGCGCCATGAACCGCCGCCTTGACCTCCTGGGCCTGGCCTGCGGCATGGCGTTGGCCGTGGTCGCCGCAGGTTGCCAGACCCAGGCGCCGTCGACCCGCAAGCCCGGTGACGTGGTCGACCCTTGCGCGGACCGCCTGCACGGGATCTGCGGACGCCTGCTCCTTTACCACTCCCTGAACGGGAAACTGCCCGCCGACCTCGCCGACCTGAAGACCGTGGATTCGGCCCCCATGCCGCCGCTCTCCTGTCCGGCCTCCGGCAGGCCCTACGTTTACAACCGCGAGGGGCTGCCGGTTTCCGGCCGATCGGGCCGCCTGGTGTTGTACGACCCGGCGCCGACTCACTCAGGGATGCGTTGGGGGATTCTCGCCGACGTGGCGGTCGAGAAGCCGCCCCTGACTGCCGGCGTCATCCTGCTGTCCGAGAGGCCGGTGTTCTCAGGAAGCAAACCGTCTCCAGGACCAGGGCAGCCATGATGCACCCCGCGCCGAGAAGTTGAAGCGGCGAGAGCCGGTCTCCGCCAAGCCAGTACCCGAACAGCGCCGCGAACACGGGTTCCATGGTCAGGATCACGGCGGTTCTTGCCGCCGAGAGATGCTGCTGGACCAGCGTCTGAATAAGGAACGCAAGGGCCGAGGCCACCGCTCCCGTCAGGAGCAGGGCCCACCACACGGCCTGCGAGGGCCAGCTCAGCGTCTCAAAGAACGGCCACGGGATCGCAAAGAGCACGGTCGTCGAGATCATCTGACCGAGGGCCAGCGCCCGCGCGTCGTGCTCTCGGGCGTAGCGCGAGAGCAGGGCTATGTGGACCCCGAAGGCCGCGGCACACCCCAGCGTCAGGAAGTCGCCCGCCTGCAACCGGCCCGGCATCTGGCCCGTCAGAATCGCCATGCCGGCCAGGCTGACCGCCAGGGCGAGGATCAGCATCCGCCCGGGGGCCACGCGAAAGAGAATCCACGCAAACAGGGGCGCGAACACCACGAACAAACCCGTGATGAGCCCGGAGTTCGTGACCGTGGTGTACCGGAGTCCAAGCGTCTGGGTCAGGTAGCCGGCCGCCATCGCCACGCCGATCCCCATGCCCACGACCAGCGTCCGGCGGTTCATCCGCTTGGCGCCAACGGGGGCCAGGCACGCCGCCGCGATCGCAAAGCGGATGGCCAGGAACCCCAGGACGCCGTACGCCGCGATGGCGTCCTTCACGACGACAAACGTCCACCCCCAGACCGCGGTGACCCCGACGAGCAGGATGGTCAGCAAGACGCGTTTCACGGCAATCGCCCTTGTGCCCCGATTGTGAGGAGGAGAGTCTAACTTCCGGCGGGCCGGACGCCAGCGTTATCCCTGGAGTTGACGTCAGCTTGTGGTTGCGGGGTGGCACGGCCACTCGCCTTTCACCACAACGCCACTTGACCTCGTGCGCGGCGGGTCTCCTGACCCACCGCGCGGCAATCGCTCCCGGGCGGCAAGATAACGCACCTGCGCGGCGGGTCGGGAGACCCGCCGCGCGAAGTGGCGTTGTAGTACTTTGGTGGCCGTGCATTTCGCGCGAGGGCTGATGCACGGCCACGCAAAGGCGCGTGACCGTGCCACCCAAAGTGGCAAAACGCACTGCCATTTGGTATAAGTTCTCCCAGCGAATCCATGAACCGCTTATTCTTGCGCGAAAGGGGTGTCCGTGAGAAGCTTCTCCGCCTTGTCCCTGTCGCTACTCGGCGTGTGCCTCACGGCGCTCGGGCCGTCGCCTGGCCAGGCGCAGGAGTGGACCCGCTTCCGCGGCCCCAACGGCACGGGCCTGAGCGACGCGACCACCCTTCCCCTCAAGTGGACCGAGAAGGACTACCACTGGAAGGTCGCGCTGCCCGGCGGAGGGCACTCCTCGCCCGTCCTCTGGGGCGACAAGGTCTTCGTTACGAGCGGCGACACCGGCGCCCCGAAGACGATCCTTTCCTGCCTCAAGGCGTCGGACGGCGGCACGCTGTGGACGCGCGAGTTCCAATCCAAGCATCACAATATGAATGGCCTCAACAGTTACGCCACGCCCACGCCCGCCGTCGACGCGCAGCGCGTGTACCTGTGCTGGGTGACGCCGGAGCGGTTCAACGTGGCCGCCCTCGACCACGACGGCAAGGAAGTGTGGCGGCGCGACCTCGGTCCGTTCGTCAGCCAGCACGGCCACGGCGCCTCGCCGATCGTCTTTGAGGACCTGGTGGTCCTCCCGAACGACCAGGACGGCCGCAGCTTCCTCATTGCCCTCGAGGCGGCCACCGGCAAGACCCGCTGGCTCACGGAGCGGCGCTCGGTCAAGGCGGCCTACTCCACGCCCTGCGTCTTCCAGCGCGAGGGCGGGCCGGCCGAGCTCATCTTCACGAGCATGGCCCACGGCGTAACGAGCGTTGATCCGCAGACAGGCAAGGTGAACTGGGAGGTGGCCGGCGCGTTTCCCAAGCGGGTCGTGAGCTCCCCGCTGGCGGCCGCCGGCCTCATCTTCGGCCAGTGCGGCGAGGCCGGCTCGGGGATGCACGTCTCCGCCATCCGCCCCGACCCGAAGAGTCCGGAGATCGCCGCCAAGGAGGCGTACAAGATCACCCGCACCCCGCCCTACGTGCCCACGCCCGTGGCGAAGGGGGACCTCGTGTTCCTCTGGGGCGACTCCGGCACGGTCACCTGCATCCGGGCCGCCACGGGCGAGGAGGTCTGGCGCGAAAAGGTCGGCGGCCAGTTCTACGGCTCGCCCGTATGCGTCAATGGGCGGCTGTACTGCATCTCGGCCAAGGGCGAGGTGGTGGTCCTTGCGGCGGCGGACAAGTACGAACTCCTCGCCCGAAACCCCCTGGGCGAACCCAGCCAGGCCACCCCCGCCGTCTCGGGCGGGCGGATGTACCTTCGCACCTACTCGCACCTGATATCGATTGGCGGCGCACGTTGACGAGCCCCATTTGGCAGTGCGACGCTACTTAGCGCGGCGGGTCTCCTGACCAGCCGCGCACGTGCGTTTTCTTGCCGCTGCGACGCATTTTCTACGCGGTGGGTCAGGAGACCCACCGCGCACGTGGTCAAGGGGTGTTGTAGTATTGGCCGTCCGCCGCGGCGGACGCGTGTTCGAGGAACGCAGATTCACCGTGCCACGTCGAGCGTCAGCCCATCATACGCCAGCCGTATGCCGCCGGGGACCTCCGGGAACCTGGGCAAGGCGGCCTCGGTGGCGGCGTGGTCGAGGTTGTGAGTCATGTGGATGAGGTAAGCGCGGCGCGGGGCGAGGCCGCGGATGGCCTCGACCGCCTCGGCCACCGTGAAGTGCGTGGGGTGCGGCTTGTGGCGGAGGCCGTCGAGGAAGAGCACGTCCAGCCCGCGCAGTTTCTCCAGCGATTCCGGCGGGATGCCGCAGCAGTCCGGGCACCACGCCAGGGCCGCGCCGTCGGGGGCGTCGATCCGCAGGCCCGTCGCCGGGTACGTCCCGTGCCGGAGCGAGACGGGCGTGAGGCGGTGCCCGCCGATCTCAAACGGTTCCGTCAGGGCGTGCCACTCGACCAGGGGGATGCCGAAGAGGCCGTAGCCGGGGTCCGTCAGGGCATACTCGAAGATCCGGTAGAGCGAGTCGAGCGTGGCGGGCGAGGCGTAGACGGGAACGGCACGCCGCGAGAGTTCGGCATATCGCCGGAGCTCGTCGAATCCCATGACGTGGTCGGCGTGGGCGTGGGTGAACGCCACCGCATCGACGCGATCGAGCCCGTGGGCGATGGCCTGGGCGTGCAGGTCGGGCGTGGTGTCGATGAGGAGCGTCTTCTCGCCCAGCCGGACGGCGGCGCTCGTGCGCAGGCGGCGGTTGCGGGGATCGGTGGAGGTGCAGACCGCACATCGGCAGCCGATCATCGGCACGCCGTGGCTCGTTCCGGATCCCAGGACGGTGATGCGCACTACAGCCCCTCGGGCGCCGCGAGGTCCGCGGGCAGGTTCTCCGTGTGCTTGCACTTCGGGTACGCCGAGCAGCCGAGGAACGGGCCGCGCCGGCCGGAGCGGATGACGAGCTTCGCCCCGCAGTCGGGGCAGTCGCGGTCGGTCGCCACGGCGCTCGAGCGGCGGCGCGGCGCCCGCTTGGGCTTGGCGGCGCCTTCACCGGCCTGGCCTTCTGCCGCTTCGCCCTCGGCCTTTTTCTTGCCGCCGATGGACTTGGCGTTGCGGCACTTGGGGTAGGCCGAGCACGCCATGAAGGGTCCGCGGCGGCTGTTCTTGATGACCATGTCGGCGCCGCACTTCTCGCACTTTTCGCCGGTCGGCTGAGGAAGGACGGGATTCCCGTCCTTGTCGCACGGCAGGGTGCGGCGGCACTTGGGGTAGTTCTCGCAGCCCAGGAACGGCTCGGCGCGGCGGTTGAAGCGCATGATCATCGTGCCGCCGCACTTGTCGCACTTGTGCTCGGTGGGCCGCGAGGCGGGGCGATCGTCGCCCTCCAGCGGGCGGATGTAGGTGCACTCGGGGTACTTGGAGCACCCGAGGAACGGCCCGCGTTTCGACCACCGCTTGACGAGCGGGGCGCCGCACTGCGGGCAGGGACCGGCGTCTTCCACCGCCTGATGCTTTTCGCTTTCCATGTCCTCTCCCGCTTGCTTGAGTGCCTCGGAGAACGGTTCCCAGAACTCGCGGACCACCTGGAGCCACTTGATCTTGGCCTCCTCGATCTCGTCGAGCTCCTCTTCCATGTGGCTCGTGAACGCGTAATCCATCACCTTCTGGAAATGCTGGACGAGCTTGTCGGTCACCACCTCGCCGAGGTCGGTGGCGTAGAGGCACCGCTTGCCCTCTTTCGGGACCATCGGCGCCTGGCAACTCCGGCAGGCCTTGCCGTCGCCGTTGCGGGGCATCGGCCTGCCGTTGACGTCGCAGGGCACGGTGTACTGGCACTTGGGGTGGCTCTCGCACCTCAGAAAGACGCTCGGCTGCTGCTTGACGTACCCGCGGTCCTGAATCGTCGAGACGATGGAGGCGTAGGTGCTCGGCCGGCCGATGCCGAGGCCCTCGAGCTTCTTGACGAGCGTGGCCTCGGTGTACCGCGACGGCGGCTGCGTGAAGTGCTGGGCCTCCTCGAGTTCCTTGAGGTCCAGCGGGTCGTTGGCCGCCAGGGCGGGAAGCACCTGTTCGCCCTCGCCGAGCCTGAGGCCCGTGACCTTTGTGTGACCGTCGTACACGAGGACCCGGCCGCGGGCCTTGAAGAGGCCGCGTACGGAGCCGGCGGCGGCCTCGATGTCCGCCTCGGTCACGTCCCACTGGGCGGGGCGCATCTGGCTGGCCACGAAGCGCCGCCAGATGAGCTCGTACAGGCGGGCGGCGTCGCGGTCGAGATACTGGGCAACCGACTCGGGCGTCCGCGCCACGTCGGTCGGGCGGATGGCCTCGTGCGCCTCCTGGGCCCGGCCGCGCGACCGGTAGTACATCGGCTGGTCGGGCACGTACTGCGGGCCGAAGGTCTGCCCGATCAGCTCCCGCACCGCGGCGATCGCCGCCGGGGCGATGTGGTACGAGTCGGTTCGCATGTAGGTGATGAGGGCGACGGAGCCTTCCGGCCCGAGCTCCACGCCCTGGTACAGTTCCTGGGCGATCCTCATCGTCCGCTTGGCGCTGAAGCCGAGCTGCGACGAGGCCGCCTGCTGAAGCTGGCTCGTGATGAACGGCGGCGGCGCCTTGTCCTCGACGCGCCGGGTGGCGACATCAAGGACGCGATAGGCGGCGCGCCGCAGCTTCTCGCCGACCGCGTGGGCCGCCTCGCCGGCGGCCGGGCGGAACTTCTCGCCGTTCACCTCCGCGAGCGTCGCCCGGAAGGTCTTGCGCTCGCCGCGCCGGCTGAGGATCGCGGCCACGGTCCAGTATTCCTCGGGCAGAAAATCGCGGACCTCGCGCTCGCGATCCACCACCAGCCGCACGGCCACGCTCTGCACGCGCCCGGCCGAGAGGCCCTTCGCCACCTTCTTCCACAGGAGGGGGCTCAGCTTGTAGCCGACCAGCCGGTCGAGGATGCGGCGGGCCTCCTGGGCAGCCACCTTATTCATATCAATAAGGCCGGGGTGGGCGAACGCCTCCTGGATGGCCGGCTTGGTGATCTCGTTGAAGGTGACGCGGCGGGTCGTGGCGGGGTCGAGCTTGAGGGCCTCGCAAAGGTGCCACGCGATGGCCTCGCCCTCCCGGTCCAGGTCGGTCGCCATGTAGACGGTCTCGGCGCCGGCGGCCAGCTTCTTCAGGCCGTCGATGACCTTCTTCTTGCCCGGCAGGATGGCATAGGTGGGCCGAAAGCCGTCCTCGATCTCGACGCCGAGCTTCTTCTGAGGCAGGTCCCTCACGTGGCCCATGCAGGCCGTGACGCGGTAGTCCTGGCCCAGGTAACGCTCGATCGTCTTGGCCTTGGCCGGGCTCTCGACAATGACGACGTTCTTCGCCAAGCGTGTGCTCCTCAGTCTCCCACCCCGTTGCGGGACGCCCTAATACTGTCGGCAGGCTTGGATGTCAAGAAGCAAGGAAAGTTCAAAGTTCAAAGTTCAAAGCGAAGCCGCTGGGCAGCCACTCCGCAGTTAGGGGGGCAAGACGCGCGGTGGGCAGTCTTGCCCCCCGAGACTGGGGGTTGCGCTGGGCCTACTTTAGCGCTTGGCTTCTTGCCGTCTCGCTGTTAACTTTGAACTTTGAACTTTGAACTTTGAACTTTGAACCTTGAACTTTGAACCTTGAACTTTGAACTTTGAACCTTGAACTTTGAACCTTGAACTTTGAACCTTGAACTTTGAACTTTGAACCTTGAACTTTGAACTTTGAACCTTGAACTTTGAACTTTGAACTTTGAACCTCTTTCGCGGAGGCCCCATGAACTTCGAGCAACTCATCATCAAGAACCGCTCCTACCGCCGCTTCGACGCCTC
>JAPLML010000385.1 GCA_026387055.1 Planctomycetota bacterium
GATACCTGGACCGTCGCGTCCGTCTCCTCGTAGAATTCACGCGACTTCGCCTTCAGAACGTCCTCGATCTCCTTCGGCGTGTTGCCGGCTACGGCAACCTCCCCGAGGAGCGGCAGGTTGATCTTCCCGTCCGGGCGCACCTGCACCCTGAAGTTGTTGATGTCCGGCACTTTGATGGAACTGATCTGGAGGACGTCCGGCGGCAGGACCCGGTACTCGGTCCCCGAAACGTTGGAACGCGGTTCCTGAAGGAAGTTCATGAGGCGCTCGACGTCCACGCCGCAGCCCGTCGCGGCGACACACACGAGGCACCCGACCAGAATACCCAGGCAA
This sequence comes from Planctomycetota bacterium, assembly GCA_026387055.1. GTDB lineage: Bacteria > Planctomycetota > Phycisphaerae > FEN-1346 > FEN-1346 > JAPLML01. Next base: position 334 of record JAPLML010000385.1, read on the forward strand.
CGGCTGACCGTCATCATCCGCCTCTCCCCTGATGAAAGCCGCCAACCGGAGAACATGACCGGGAATTCCGCACCCCGGCCAAGCCATACGGCCCGCAACGAATTGCGCAGACCTACAAAAAGATCGGCCCCCACACGCTCGCCTGAAGAGGCGGCACCCTTCGATTCCCCGACAAGTAGTTCACCGTAAGTATACCCCGGAATCCGCTTAATGTAAACCCGTCTTAAAGCCACGAGGAAGTCGCCCCTTCGACCAACATTATCGGCATAACAGTGGCCTAAGTTCACACGATTGTTCGGCGGGCTCGGCAGTATGTGACATGGGGGAGACGGCTTGTGGGACGGCCTGCGCGGCACGCCGCCTGCTGATGCTTCGTGGTGGCCTCGACAGTCCCCTGTGACCTTATCAGCCGGCAGCGTTGCGCGAGAGAACCCGGCGTTTGCGGGCCCACACCAGCAGCCCTGAACAGCCTAAGGCCAGGAACGCGAACGTCGCGGGCTCCGGGGCCGTAAAGTACGTGCCGGACTGGATGCTCCACTGCTGTTGCTGTCCGGCGACAAAGAGCGTGAAGTCCGCCCATTGCGCAGCTCCGCCGGTGGTGTCGTAAAACTTGTACTCGGGGTGGCCTTGAGTGTCTCTATAGCCGAAGGCGGTCACAAAGTGGTCGGGCGTGGCCAGAGGACTAGACTCCTTGCCCACGCTGGCCACGTAGAACTCCATAGGGCGATTGGCATTGATCTCGGCCACGAAACGGTCCCACAGGTAGGTGTACGTTTCCCACCCGCCACTGGCGTTGGAGTAGCCGCCTATTTGCTTCGCGTATCCTACCAGGCCGTCGATCTGCTTGCCCTCTAAACTCTCGCTGTCGGCGGCAGCTCCGCCGCGCGAACTCCACATAAAGTCGGCCAGGCTGTTGTCCGTATGATACGTACTCGGCAGGCTGTCGGAGTGCACATCCAGACGGTCCTTTCCCGTGCCATAGTGCACGCCGTCGGTGAAATACACGTAGTCGTAGAAGTGCTCCGGTGATGCCATCATGGTCCTGATGGCTGTCAGATCCTTGGGCTGGGGGATGAGGTTCAGGGCGCCGTTGGCATCCCAGTAGCCGATGATCCTGCCGGCGGCCGTCGGGCGGCAGCCCTCATAGTATGAGTAATCGGGTACACCGGGAACCTCGACCATGTCGGCAGACAGGGAGCCCGAAAAGGCAAAGACCAGCGTGGAGACAAAAACGGCGCAGGCAGACCAGCGCATTGCGCGCAACTC
>JAPLML010000239.1 GCA_026387055.1 Planctomycetota bacterium
GGCAGTTCTGACAGTGGCGTTGGGTGGCCGGCTCTTGCCCAAGGTCCTGCCGATGGACCTGGCCGTGGCAATGCTGGTACAGGGGCTGATGTTGGTCGCCATCGTCGCCGCGGTGGTGTGGATCAGCGAACGTACAACGCCCCAAGGGGCCGCCCGGCTCGCCGCCTCCTCGTAGGCCCTTACGTTCGGTCGGCGAGTGTAACACCCCGGCAGGGCCAAGGCGGAGAGCGCACCAGAGAGTTTGGCGGGACTCTCACCCGCTGGAACCGCGCACCTTTTCACGGCGCACGTGGACCAGCACACCGGGGGATGTCGCCGCACCCCTGGCCCAGCCGGGCGGCCAGCCCCTTTCGCTGCGTGTCCCGAGCGCCACGGTCCAGGTCTGCGACCCTTGTGGGGGCTCCCCCTCAAGAGGTCGGCCTCACTCGAACTTGACCTCGTAGTAGGCCGCCTTGTTCCCGCCGGTCATGGGGATCGTGATCTTTCCGGCCTCCGCCTGCGGCGTGACCTCGACGGTCTTGTAGCCGTAGGGGGAGAGCGCCGTGACGGTGCACTTGCCGGTCCGGGGGAGCGCCACGGCGCCCTTGACGCCTTCGAGGAGGACTGGGGACTTGCCGATCGCGATCAGCCGCTGGCCCCCGCGGCTGTAGGCCATGTCGGTGTTGCGCGACCGGCCGACCGCCGTGATCAGGATGTGGCGGCTCTCCTTCAGGGGCTTCCCGTCCCACGAGGTCACGAGGACCGAGGCGATGCGGTTCGACGTGCGGATCTCGCAGTCGCCGAGCTTCACGGGAACGCCTGCGAGGAACCCGACGGCCGCCTGGGTGCGCGGCGTGTCGGCGGTCACGTAGCCGGCGCCGTAGTTCCAGTAGAGTTCGCCCGTGGCCGCGCGAATCTCCTTTTTCTGCATGTCGAGGTATTTTGTGAGGTCGATGGAGAAGTCGGGTGCGTCCTCCTTCGGAAACCGGACGCCGGTCTTGCCGACGGCGGCGGCGTAGAAGGCCGCGAGGCTCCGGGCATTGACGCCCTGCTCCGACGACATCTCGTAGGGGCCGGAGATGTCGACCTTGATGGCCACGTCCTTCAGCGGCTGGGCCGAGAAGAGCTTCCCGTCCGGGAGGTTCCGCACGAAGACCTCCTCGCCTTCCTTCACGTCGCCGCGCCGGATCACCTGCGACAGGGCCGGGTACTGGCAGAGCGTCGACGGCTCGCCGATGGGCCACATCCACTTGAGGTGCCGCGAGAAGCCCCCGCCGCCGCCCTCGCTGGCGAAATGGATCGGGGCGTCCCAGCCGTTCAGGCAGTTGCCGTAGAAGGCCATGAGCGGCGGCGCCTCCAGGCGCCATTGGTTCGGCAGGACGCTCGCCCACTCGCTGATCGTGTAGGGCATCCCCAGGACGCGTTCCTGGCTGAGCTTCAGGATGCACTCGGGCTTCTTCAGGGCGGACTCATCGTTGAACGGCATTCCCTGGAGGATCTGCCAGCCGCCCGGCCCGCCGCCGTAGTAGTGATGCCGGTCGATGTAGTCCATCCCGGGCACGTTCGAGTGGAGCTCCGGGTAGAACCCGGCGCCGACGCCGAACCACCCGGTGCCGCAGATCGGCTGCTTCGCGCCGGCGGCGCGGAGGGCGTCCTTCGTCTTGCTGAAGTAGGCGCTCTCGATCTCGGCGTAGAACCGGAGCTGGTCCCGGGCGCGCGGGAGCTTCTCCTTCGGCACGTTATTGAAATGCCAGATGATGAGCCGCTTGACGGTGCCGTCGGCGAGCTTCTCCTCGGCGGCGAGGTCGTTGCCCCACGCCTCGGCGAGCTTCTCCTGCGTACCGTACTTCTTGACGAGCCAGTCGGCCCACAGGCGGTCGAGCCGCTTCTGGTAGAAAGGCGACATCCCGTCGATCGTGTAGAAGAAGACGCCGTCCTCGTTCGTGACTTCGATCTGGCAGATCGCCGGGTCTTCGCCATACATCTTGTTGTCGCGATAGGGGTTCTTGTGCGTCATGATGGCCTTCTCGATGTCGATGTTGAGCTCGATGACCTTCGCGTCGAAGAACGTCGAGCCGACCGTGTCGAAGACCGCCTCCTCGCCGGGCTTGCGGGTGCGCTTCGCCTTCTGGTCGGCGTACGCGACCGACTCGTCGAATCCGTCAAGGCCGTCGCCCTTCTTCGCCTTGCGGTACCAGAGCATCGTCAGGCGGCTGTAGATGCCGCGCTTCGCAAGCTCCGCGACGAGGTAGTCAAGCTGGTCCATCGCCTTCGGGTTGAGGTGCCGGCTGTCGGCCTCGTGCCAGTCGACCGCGGAGTTCTCTTCCGGCCCCGTGACGAGGTGCCCGATGCGGACCATGTTGAAGCCGTACTTGGCGAGCCACCGCGCCTGGTACTCGGACTCCTTCTTGTCGCGCGGGGTACCCTGCATCGTCGCGACGAGGCGGAGAGGCGTTCCGTCCTCGAAGACCCACCGGCCCCCGGCGGTCTTCATGAAGCCGTGCTTCCCGGCGGGGGCGTCCAGCGTGGCCGCCTGGTCGATCGGCGAATCCTCGAACTTGTCGGGCACGACCTCGACCGGGAACCACTGGCCCTTATCGAGCGTGTCGAGGTCGCTCTTCAGGTAGTCCGGCTCGGGGATGTCCTTCGGGTCGGGCAGGCTGACGGGCTTGTCGGAGGCCGTGACGGCGGCCACCAGGACGATCCCGTCGGCCATCTCGCTCTTGAACTCGATGGACTTGATGAGCTTGTCGGCGTTGGGGTTGTCCCAGCCGAAGACGAGCAGGCCGACGGCGTCGGTCTTGGCGTTGGGCACCAGGAAGGCCACGCGGTACTTCGCCCCGTGGGTCGGGCCCCACCAGTCGCAGATCTCCTCCTTCGCGCGGATCGGGATCTCGGCGGTCGTCCCGTCGTCGTAGTGGACGATGTAGGTGGCCATGTGGCCGCCGGTCCAGGCCGAGGCGTGGAGGAAGTAGAGGCTCCGGGCCTTCATCCCGACCGCGGCGGTGGCCGTGACAGGCCCCGGCGGGAACTTCTTCGACTTGAGCGTCAGCACAGCCTTGCCGCCGTTCTTCGCCGGGTCGATCACCTCGAACGGGATGCCGAAGAGGGTCTTCGTGCCGACCTCGATGTTCCGCATGTCGGTGTCGCCCTGGTCGGTCCAGCCACCCTTGCCGTCGCCCCAGACCTCGTCGCGCCAGTCCATGTTGACGGTGGACTTGAGGTCGATCATCTTGTACCCGGACTCCGCGGCAACCGCGGGCGACAGGCCGGTCAGGATCATCGCAGCCGCCAGCGCCGTCACGCCGATAAGGACACGCTGCCTCATGGAGACTCCCCTTTCATGGTTCCTGGCGGTCATTGAGCCGCCTCGAGGACATAAAGGAAAATCGACCCGGCCGGCATGCCGCCCTTGACGCCACCGGTCTGCTCATTGACGGCAAGCGTGCCCTTGTCGAGCGCCGACGCGGGGACGTCCTGCGACTGGATCGCGATGTTCATCTTGTCGTTGTTCGTCAGGCGCGGGTCACCCGCGAGCTTGTGGAGCGTGACCTTCCCGGCCTTCCGGAACGGGAGCACAAGCTTCACCGGCGTCGACCCGTCGCCGAAGTCGGCACCGTCGTGGTTGCCGTCGAGCTTCCGCGAGACGACGAGGACGGACCACCGGTCCTTGTCGCGCATGGCGTAGGCGCCGACGAGCGGATACGTCTCCTTCTTGTGCTGGAGGGTGGGCACGGAACGCTCCTCGACGACCATCAGGTCGCCCGAGGCGTACCGATTCCGCATCGCCAGCGCGAGCCAGGCGGTCGACGGGCGGAAGCCCTCGGAGAAGACCGTGTGGCTCGCCCACAGGCGGCCCTGGCCGTAGACCAGGTAGCACTGGTCGGTCCAGCCGTAGAGATAGCTGCGCATCCAGGCGTCGAGCGCACCGACGGCCTGGGCGAGGGACTTCCCGTACTTCTCATTGGTCTCGACCTGCTGGGGCGAGGCTGTGCCGGGCAGCGCAAAGCCGCCGGGCCCGCCCTCGTAGGCCGCAATGTCGTACTCGTGGTGCGACTTCGCGAGCATCTCGCGGGCCTTGCCCATCCGGATCTGTCCCGGCTCCGGGTCCCGGAGGAAGCTGAGCAAGCATTCCTGGATTCCGTGGTCGTCATAGTTGCGGGCCGAATAGTCGCCCGTCTCCCACTTCGGGCCGACGTAGTTGGCGTGGCCCAGGTACGTCGCGCCCGGACAGGCCTGCATCGCCTCTTCCCCGTAGCCGCGCACCGTGCCGTCCGTCTCGATGCGGCAATCGTAGTTCGCCCCGAGGGCGAAGCGGATCTTCCCGTCGAGCTTCCGCGATTTCCAGTACGGGCTCTTCTTGATGTTATCTATAAGATATGTCATGAAGAGACCGTATTCCCTGCCGCCCGCGTGGACGGCGCCCCGCGTGCTGAACCCCAGCCAGTCGTCGAAGTGGCCGTTGTGCCACGTCTCGTTGCCGAACTCGATGGTGATCGTCTCGAATTCGTCGGTCCATGGCGCCCCGGTGCCGCGCTGCTGCGTGCGCTTGTAGGCCCACGGCTTCGACTCGGGCGTGTCGGTCTTCGGATCATACGAGGCCGCCAGGTACTCGATGAGCGCCTGCCAGTCGGCCTCGCTGTGCAGGATGTGCTGCAGGACGAGCCATGGCCGCATGCGCGACTTCGCGTCCTTCCCCGTCTCCAGGTCGAACGCCAGGCCCATCGGCACGGTCATCTGCATCGTCCCGTCGACGGCGGTGCGCCAGTCGGGCCGCACCTCGGACCCGGCGTGCCACGAGAGGATCGAGGCCATCGTTGCATCGCGCGAAAGGAACCAGATGCGGTGCGTGCCCTTGCGGCCGCTCTCCGGCTGGCTCTTCAGCATCTCCTCCAGCACCGTGGCGTTCGGGACGTACAGCTTGTCGGCGTCCTCGGGCCGGTCCACGCGGAAGATGCGGGCGTTGTCCATCCAGAGCGTGCCGGGGCCGGTGAAGGCGAACTGGTGGCCGAAGTGCCACGTGTCGGCCGGGCGCTCCGGGCCGGTGAAGTCGCACGCATACTTCTTCCACTGGCCGGTGACCTGGAACGCCTGGCGGATCTCCGGGTAGCCTTTGCCATAGGAGAACGTGACCGCGCCGCCCTCGCCGAGGCCCTCCTGCCGGAGCCACGCTTCGAGCCGATACTTCTTGCCCGGCTCGAGCTGGCCGTACCACAGCGACTCGCCGCCCTTGCGGGTCCCGATGAGCACGATCTGGCTGATCATCTGCTCCCCCGGCCCGGCCTTCACCTCAAGGCACGTCTCGCCGGGGTCGACCATCTCGGCGGGCACCGGCTTCGGGTGCGGCACCAGGGAGAACTTGAGTTTCGAGAGGTCGCCATGCCAGTACCAGGCGGGGACGTCCGGCGGGTTGCCGATGCCGCGGATCCGCGGGTTGGCGTACTTCATGTCGAAGTTGACGAGCCGCCGCTCCAGGACGATGTAGTCCCACGGCTCGAGCTTCGGTGTGTCGGCGGTCACGAAGACGCGCTGCATCTGCTTCGCCTTCGGGGCGCTCGAGCGCTTCAGCCGATAGAGCACGTTCGGCGTTGGGCTGGGCTTCCAGGTGAGGGTCACGCAGTCCTTGCCCGCGACGACCTTTAGGTCCTCGGGCGGCGCAGGCTTCGGCCCTTTCGGGGCCTTGGCGTCGGCGGCCGCCTTGGCCTTGGACTTGGGCGGTTCGCCCGTGCCGAGGACGTAGAGGCGGGTGTCGCCACGGCCCTTCGCGTCGGTCACCTTGAGGCGCACAGTGGCGGCCTCGATCACCTCGGTCGTCGCGCCGCTCAGCTTGCCCGTCGCGGCGTCGAGCGTGAGGCCCTTCGGCAACTCGCCCTCGACCTCCCAGCGATAGGGCGCTGCGCCGCCGAAGACCTTCGGGGTGAACTCGAACTTCGCCCCCGGCAGGAGCGGCGGCACCTTGTCGTCGTTGCCCGCGACCATCAGGTGCGGCCCATCGTCGGCCACGACCCGAGGGGTGATGCTCACTTCATTGGAGAGGTCCGATTCCTGGTCGTCGGCGCTCACGGCCACAACGGCGTACCAGTAGGTCTTGCCGACCTCGATGGCCAGGGTGTCCGTGACCGACAGGTTCCCGTGGCGGATCCAGGCGTTGGGCGTGGGCGAGACGTAGGTGTTGGCGATCCAGCCGCCGTCGGGGAAGTCCTTCGCGCCCTCGGGGATCACCTGGCCCTTGCCGACGAAGATCGCGTGGTCGGCGGCGGCCAGCTCGAGGTTCTTGCCGTCGGCCCGCGGAGGCAGGACCTTGCCGTCCTTGTCGACGAGTCGATAGATCCGCAGGGTCGCGCCGCTCAGGAAGCCCGAGTTCCAGAGGTCCCACCACGACGTTCCGGGGCCGTCGATCTCGAACCAGCCGGGACCACACTCCTTCACGCGGTGGAGGTTGCGCCAGTAGATGGGCTCGTTCCCCGCGTTGCGGACGAAGTTGTTGGCGGCCCATTCGACCGCGCCCACCCCGCCCCAGTTGTTGGGCCCCAGGGGCGGGACCTTCTCGGCCGGGCGGGCGACGGTGGTCGTCACGACCAGCTCCGCCGGGGCATTAGGGTCGGCCGCCAGGGCGGGGACGGCGACCGCCAGGACGAGCATCGCCGCCGCCAGCAGCAATCGGCCTAAGAGCCTATCCGAATAACCCACTCCTCGGGGTGCCACGGCTTGCTTGCAAGCCGTGATTTCCGGCGCACTGGTTGCAAGCAACCAGTGGCACCCTTCGTGTGATGAACATGTGGTTATTCGGATAGGCTCTAAGGGTTGGATACGGGGCATACACTTCTCCTCCCATCTGGATGGTTCCGGGCCGCTCATCGCCATCCCGCGGAATAGGCGGGACGCGGGAGCCGGCTACTACTACAACGCCACTTCGCGCGGCGGGTCTCCCGACCCGCCGCGCACCTACGTTATCTCGCCCCCCGGGGGCAATTGCCGCGCGGTGGGTCAGGAGACCCACCGCGCACGAGGTCAAGTGGCGTTGTAGTGCTACCTGACCGGCACGTCCGTAAGCACGAGGCTGCCGAAGCCGCTGGTGTCCTCGTCATTCTTCTCCGTGCCGCGCCAGACCTGCCGGGCGACGTCTTTGTCGCCCTCATCGACGGCGACGTCGAACCCGTAGACGGCATTCCTGCCGAACGCAGCGGCGATGCCCTTGCCCTGAAAATACGCCGATCCGATCTTGATCTCCACAACATACCCGTCCCCCGTCTCGGCGACAGCCGTCTCCATAAACCACCAGGGGGTGTGCGAGCGAACGAAGTCGGGCCTGCCCTTGCGGGGAATCGCCACGTGCAGATCATCGGCGTTGTAGATCACCTCCCGGTTGTGCCGGCCGTCGAGGAACAAGTGGACGGCGTCCTTCGGCGTCTTGCCCGCGGGGCCATCGGTCACCTTCACCGCGACGTACACCGCCTCCCCCTGCCCTTTGCCTCGGTCGACCCAGAACGCCCCGAGACTCGCCTTTTTCGCCGGAGAACCCGCCACCTTGCGGGCGATCGGCTGATCCAGGTTCCAGAACGGCTCCTCCAGCTTCCCATCCACCTTGACGAGGTCCGAGAGCTTGGCGCCCCTCTCAAGCCGCAGCGCCTTCAGGAGCAGCGCCTGGGGCGAAGCCGGACCGATCGACCACGCCAGCGCCCGCGTGGCCGCGCGGCCGCCCGCCGGATGCGCGTCCGTCGCGCGGACGGTGAAGCGGAACTCGCCAGACTCGCCCGGCGTCCCCAGCAGGATTCCGTTGCCGGTGAGTTGGATGCCGAACGGCGGCTTGCCCTCGGCCAGGTCCCACCGGAGCGGGCCGACACCGCCGTCGGCCTTGAGCTCCTGGAACGAGTAGTCATCGAGCGCGGCCGGCTTCAGGGCCGTCTCGCGGATGACGGGCGGCCGGTCTTCGCTGACACGCAGGTCGAGCGCCCGCTCGTAGCTCCCCTTCGTGTCGGCCACCTTCAGTGTGAGGGGGAAAACACCGCTCGCCGAAGCCTGCCCCGAGATCACGCCATCGCCCGAGAGGCTGATCCCGGGCGGCAACCGGCCCTTGGCCACGGTCCAGGCGCACGCCCCTTGGGCATTAAGCGCCTTGAGTTCGGACTTGTACGGCTGGCCGACGACCGCGGGCGGCAGATGCCGATCGGCGATCACCAGGCTCGTGGCCATGCCGGCCGGAGGATACGTGAGGAGGACATCCCACGCCGTCTGCCGGATGACGCGAGCAGTCTGGTCGGGAATCTCCAGGCTCTCGTACCACCCGCGGACCAGGTTCCCCTGGGCGTCCATCCGCCCGTAACGGCTCGGGTACGCCAGCGGCGGCTCGTTGTAGAGCATGGCCGAGACCAGCACACTCACCGCGTACATGCCGACCTCGCCGAGATGTCCGCCGTCGGAGAACAGCACGTACCGGTTGGCCACGCCGGGCAGACGGCCGGCGTCGGCCATGCGGCCCAGCTCGCGGACGAGGAGGCTCGAGGGGATGACGCGGGGCTTGGGATGGTCGGGAAACGCCTTTTCGACAGCCGCCGCCACCTTCTCGGTGTGGGCCTCCGTGCGGATCGGGCCGGGGTTTTCGAAGTCCATGTAGGTGTCGGGCCAGATGGTGTACAGCAAGACCTGGCACTTGGGGTTGCCCTTGAAGGCCTCGGCGGCAAACTTCGGCGCGTAGGTCGCGTCGTCGTCGGCCCACGCCAGGAGCGTGATGGCGTCCCAGGACTTATCCGCTCCCAGCTTCTCGGACCACTTGTTCTGCTCCGGATGATCCCAGTTCCATCTCAGGGGCGCCCCGAGGATGTTGACATCGCCGTCCTTGTGCTTCGTGTGGCCGACGGCCCAGGCCAGCGGTTCGAGGAATCGAAGCGCGTGGGAATGGCTGTTCCCCACGTGCATGACCCGCAGGCCGTCGCCCTTGTCCTGGACGCCCTGTTCAGCCGCCTGGATAGGCACGGAAGATGCCCAGGCGACAATCAGAAACGCGGCTGCAATCGAGCAGGTCCTCATGGCTACCCCCATTTCGGCGGCTCGACGAACTCAATGACGCCGGCCTTGAAACCGTTGAAGGCCGCCGCTTCGGCGAAGGTCTGGACGCCCACTTGCGTCAGCGGGCCTTCCACGGGCACGCGGCGATCGATCATCCATTCTCCGGGCTCAGGCGCGGCCGCAGCGACGCCTCCGAGCCCGAGTGGTCCGCCGGGGACCCGCCACGTCCCGGCCGCACCTTTCTACCGCGCCGCCTGTCCCGAGGCAACAGCCGGGCCGTTCGGGCGGGGATGGCGTTGAGCCGCCCCGCTGCCGAATCTCATTGGCCGCCGACCGGAGAACCGCTATTCTGGATGCGAAGCCCCGGCACAGGATTCGCCGGCGGACAAGACACGCAGCGAGGGCAACGGCAATGCATAAACTCTTCGTGTTTATGGCCATGATCTGCTTCCTGGCAGCCGGGGCGGACGGCGCCGGGGTGTTTCGGCCGGCGGACACGCATCCCACCGACGTGGCGAAGTCCCACCTTGAGGAGATCACCGCGGGGCCGCACGTCTATAAGGTCGTCCAGGGCGGCACCATGGACGGCCGGAGCTGCCGGTCGCCCATGGGGTGCGGCATCGCGCGCGAAGGGGCGATTCTCCAGACCTGGGAGTCCAACCGGTCGGTGCGAATGGAGAACGTGGGCGCGACCGACGCCGTCAACCCGTGGCTCACGGGCAGCCAGGGCAGCTTCCGCACCGTCGAGGAGATCGTTGCCGCGGCCGTCACGCCCGGCATGACCGACGCCGAGAAGGCCTTTGCGCTGTGGTTCCAGGAGATCCAGCATCGCCACCATTCCCCCGGCGACAACAACGAACTCGGCGACCCCGTGAAGGTCTTCAACATCTACGGGTACAACACCTGCGGCAACGACTCGATCTCCCTGGCTACCCTGTGGCGCGCGGCCGGCCTCAAGGTGGCCCCGGCCCGGGCCCTCGGGCACTGCGTCTCCCAGGCGTTCTACGACAACCGCTGGCACTTCTACGATGGCGACATGCACTCCGTCTACCTCCTGCGGGACAACGATACCGTGGCCGGCGAGCAGGACATCGTGCGGGACCACGACCTGGTGAAGCGGACACACTCGCAGGGAATCCTCTTTCCGGACACCTGGTGGCAGCCGCAGGGAATGCCCGCGATGTACTTCTACGTGGGAGAGGTGACGGGAGAACGGTCGGGGAAAGCCGACACGACGATGAACATGGTCCTGCGCCCCGGCGAGGCGGTTGTTTGGCGTTGGGGGCAATGCGATCCGGTCAAGTATCACGGCGCGCTCAGGACGATGCCCACGTACCCGCAGGCGATCTACAACGGGCTCTGGGAGTACCGCCCGGACTTCTCAAAGGACATGTGGCGCCAGGGGGCTGCCAGTGCGGAGAACGTCGCCTCCGGCCCCGACGGCCTGGCCGCCGAGCAAGGCAGGAAGGGCACGGTCGTCTGGACGATGCGGAGCCCTTACGTCTTCGTGGGAGGCCGGCTCGAAGCGGAGGGCACGGACGCCAGGTTCTTCATCTCCGCGGATGGCAAGGCATGGGAGGCTGTGAAGGACAACGTGGACAAGTTTTGCTCGGTCGTCGGGCCGGCCCGTTACGAGTATAGGCTCAAGTGCGAACTGGAAGGGCCCGCCCGGCTCCGCCGCCTGGCAATCGTGAACGACGTGCAGATGGCCCCCCTGGCAATGCCCGAGATGGTCGTGGGCGAGAACACGTTCACGTACAGCGATCGGTCCGCCGGAGGCCGCAAGGTGCGTATCACGCACGAGTGGGTGGAGCGGTCGGCCTCGAAGCCGCCGGAGGCGCCGGCGGCGCCGGTCTATCCTCCCGACGCCGGCGAGGCCGACGGCACCGACGTCGTCTTCCAGTGGGCGGCGGCCAAGGACCCGGACGGAGACGCCATCGGCGACTACCACTTCGAGCTGTCGCGCCGCGCCGACATGCGGTGGCCCCTCTCGATGAGCTTCTACAAGCTCATCTCCCGGACGGGTGACGCCATCAAGGAGAAGGACGCGCGCACAGGCAAGGAGACGGTCCGCGTCAAGGCGCAATACACGCTGCTTCGGCCGGGCCTGCTCGCGCCCGACCAACGCTATTGCTGGCGGGTGCGGGCGATGGACGACAAGGGCGTCTGGGGGCCATGGAGCAAGACGTGGAGCTTTACGCTGCGCGGCCCGGCGTATCCGCTGGACGTCACGGTCGACTGCGACGCCGCCAAGGGCACGGGAGTTCTACGCTGGAAAGCCAATCCCGCAGGCCGACCGCCGGCCAAGTACCGGGTCTATGGCAGCGACGAGAAGGGCTTCACGATCGCCGACGAGCGGTTCCAGAGCACCGTGGGCGTTACGAAAACGGAGATGGCGGCATGGAACCCGTGGTTCCCGGCGAACTTCATCGCCGAGACAACAGTCACAGAACTGGCCGTGATGGGGCCCGACGTCGCTTGGCCCGCCGCCAACAAGACCCATTACCGCGTCGTGGCGGTCGACGAGCGCGGCAAGCGCAGCGGGCCGTCCGACTACGCCACCGGCCCCCGCCCCATCCTTCTCAGCAGGCCCGTGACGGCCGCCAAGGTCGGCGCCGAGTATCGCTACCAGGCGTGCGCCAACCGGTCCCTCGGCGACCTCAGCGCACGGATGAAGGGCAACGAGCAGGTCAGCGGCTACTTCGACATCGAGAAGCCCAGGTTCACCCTCGAGAAGGGGCCGGCCTGGCTCAAGATCGACGAGGCCTCGGGCGTCCTCTCCGGCACCCCGGATGCGGCAGGCAAGGTGGAAGTCGCGGTCACCGTCACGATTGACCGGGAGGTGCGGAAGCTCGACGAAAAGACGCTCTCGTGGGGCAACGAGAAGGTGCTGTCCACCACCACGGAGCGGGTCGGCGCGGCCACCCAGAGGTTCGTCATCGACGTTCAGTAGCGTCTGGCGGCAGGCGAAGGCGAAGGGCGCATGGAACGCGGCCTGACGATCTTCATGCACTGGGACATGGAGGGCGTGAGCGGACTTGAGTCCCGGGAACAGGTCTGGTTTTGGGAGAAGGGCGTGAGGCCGGAGGTCGCCGAGGAGGGCCGCCGGCTTCTCGTCGCGGACATCAACAGCGCGGCCGAGGCGGCGCTCGGGGCCGGGGCAGACCGCCTCATCGTCTGCGACACCCATCGCGGCGGCGGGAACATCCGCCTGCCGGAGATGCTCGCCGACCCGCGCATCACGTATCTCGACAAGAGCCGCGGCTACGACGGCCGGTCGTTCCGCTGGATGCCAGGACTGGACGCGACCGTGGACGGGCTCATGCTCATGGGCCATCACGCCAAGGCCGGCACGCCCCGCGCCTTCCTGCCTCACACCTGGACGCTGGAGTGGGCCGATTTCCGCATCAACGGGCAGAGCGTGGGCGAGATCGGCATCGAGGCCTGCTTCGCGGGCCATTGGGGCGTTCCGCTCGTCCTGGCCCAGGGCGACGCGGCGATGGGCGAGGAGGTCCGGGCGCAGTTCCCCGCCGCCCTGACGGCCTGCGTGAAACGCGCCATGGACCCGGACCGCTGCACGGGGCCCGATGCCCAGGAGGCCCGCCGGTTGACCGCGGAGAGAGTGGCCGAGGCAGTCCGGAAGCTGCGCGCCGCCAAGCCGGCGCCGTACAAGCCGGCGCTGCCGATGCGAGTGGCGATCCGAATGGATTCCGAGGCCGCCGACGACGCGGCCGCCGAGAAGCCCGGCGTGCGGCGCACGGACGCCTGCACTGTCGAGTGCGAGGTGCAGCGGCAGTGCGACGTCGTCAAGTGGATCAACGGAACGGGCGTGGAATAGCGGGCGCGCCCGACCCGCCGGCTGTTTCCGTGCCACCCACCCGGACGCCGGGGCGCCCGGTCCCGCGTTCCCCGTTCGCCGCGCCGCGCCGTGCCCCACTACCGGCTCGTGAACGGCCCCTGGATGCGGATGAGGTCCGTGCGGGTCTTGCCCTTTTCCGTGATCCGCGACAGGGTGTACACGCTCCCGTCCTTGCCGACGGCGATTGAGTTGACGTAGGCCGGCCGCTCGCCGTTGTCGAGGAAGATGGGGCCGTGGTCGGTGTACCGGCCCGTCGGGATGTCGTAGGTCACCAGGTGCAGGTTCTCGATGCCCTTGGACTCGCCCATGGCGGTGGCGGCCTTGCCGGCGACGCGCTGGCCGCCCACGTAAACCGGCCCGCCCGTCAGGTAGTGGAGTGTCCGCCCGTCCGGGCCGAGGGCGAAGCCCAGGTACCCGTAACTGAACTGGTCGTACATGCCGCTGCGTTTCGAGGGCAGGCTGGTGAGGCGCTCCAGGACCTCGACGCGCGGCCCGCGTGGATCGAAGCGGAAGAGGTAACCGGAGTTCCCATGGACGCCATAGACGGCCCCCTGCGGTTCGCACCAGGCGGTCTGCCGCCAGTTGTAGCCCATGTGGCCGGGCGATGTGGGGTCGTACAGGCCGAAGTAGTCCTTCCTCATGTCCTCGCCCTGGACCTTCTCGATTGTCTCGCGGTCGCAGCGGTATCGGAGGATGTCGCCGTCGCCGGTGGTGAAGTAGCAGGACCCGTCGCGCGGGTCGACGACGAGCGACCGGCAGAGAGTGCGGTACTGGTCGCCTTTGCCGTTCTCGCCCAGGCGGGCGGTGGGGCCCAGGTTCTTCAGTTCCTTCGTCGCCAGGTCGTAGCGGAGGAAGCAGCCGGTGGGCCACGTCAGGCCGTAGAGCCGGCCGCGGCGGACGTCCATCGCCATCGAGAGAATGCCTTCCCCGTGGGGCGCCAGGGCCAGGTCCTCAAAGCGACCGGTGGCCATGTCGTAGGCGAGGAAGTGGCCACCCGGATACGGCTTGAACCCGTCCGGCGGCGTGCCGATCTTCTCCATGCCGTCGACAATCGAGTAGTAGCCGACGTGCGTGGCGAAGTAAAGTTTGCCGCCGGACTCGACGAAGGTGACGTGAGACTTACCCTGAACGATGGTCTTCTTGCCCTTTTCGCCGCAGGCCTCCGTCAGGTCGCCGAGGCACCGGATGGCGTCGGTCGCCGGGTCGTAGCAGTACATGCGGGCGCCGACCTCGTGGGACTCCGACGAGAGGACATAGTAAATCTTCCCGTCGCTGCCTGTGCCCATGCCGTTGTAGGTGTCGTGGGCGAGGGGGAATCCGGAATTGTAGGTGCGGGCCGTCAACCGGCCGGGCGCCGCCCGTCCGGCGGCGCAGCCCGCCGCCAGGGCCGTCGCGACAAGCACCAGGAATAACCTGCACCGGAACGTTGGGCGCCTCATAGGGTCACGAGCCTCCTTGGGGTTTCGCCGGCTCGCCGCCGCGCCGGGCCAGTTCCACGCCGCGGGTGGTGACGTAGTACTTGGCCAGCATGTTGGGCTTTTCCCAGGCCGGCAGGGTTCGGGGATTCCTCACGTAGCCCAGGAATCGGGCGGCCAGCAGGGCAAAGTGGGCCTCATGGCCGACCCGAAGCGCTGCCGGGATGGCGACGCGGAGGCGCTTGCCCTCGTCCTCTACGGCCACGCCAGGGTACGCCGCCTGAAGCGCATCGACCTTGCGCCGCAGCGCCTCCGCCACGGCCGCCTTGTCCTCGGGGCGGTTCGGCAC
>JAPLML010000700.1 GCA_026387055.1 Planctomycetota bacterium
GAGAGTCTCGAACAGGTACGGGTACCACTCCGCGCCGTCGGGCAGGCCCTGCGTCCGCCACGCCGCCAACGTGGACTCGCGCGGCCCGCCCGGCTCGAACGGGATTCTGTCCGGCGCCCCAAATGTGAGCGTCTGAATGTAGCGTTCGCGGGGTGTCACGCCAATTCGTTCACCAGTTCGCGGGCGATCTTCGTCCACTGCATGAACCGCTCCGGGTGGCCGCTGCACGTGTGCGTGTCCTTCAGAATCATCTCCAGGACGCAGTCGTTCGCCCGGCAGACCTCCAGCGTGTGGCGGATGTAGTCGCGCACCGTGTCCGGCTTGAACGTGCCCGCGACGTTGGCGGGGTGCGGCTTCCACGAGAAGATGTACTTGCCGCCCAGTTTGGCGGCACACTTGTCGACGTTGGCCCAGGGCGAAATCGAAATCCGGCGGATGTTCGGGATCATAAAGACATCACCAAGCTTCAGCGTCAGGTCCTCGCAGCAGCCGTAGCCGTTGAGGCCGAAGGGCGCGAGGAGCCGCTTCTCGTACGCCGTCGAAAACTCCGCGTGCATCGCGGGCGAGACCTGGGCGAGCTCCTGGGCCTCGGCCGACGCCCACACGTCGCGCGGCCGCACGCGGCCGGGGTCGAAGCCGGCCGCCGGCAGCTCGTGGGTGTACCCCACGCCGCCGGAGGAGTGGTACGTGCCGTCGTTGTTCAGGCTGAAGAGGTTCAGTTCCTCGTACCGGCGGATGATGCGGCGGTGGCCTTCCTCGAGAAACGCCATCGCGTCGTGCAGCATCGTGGGATTGTCATACATATCCATCATGGTTTCGTTGAGGCCCCGCCAGTGCGTGTACAGGCTCATCAGGTGGAACGAGACGTGCGCCACGCCCTTGAGCTTCACGTCGAGGATGTCGCCGAAGAGATCCTGCGCCCGGGCCAGGTCGGCGGCCGTCGCCTTCTCGTCGACCGAAATCTCCGGGAACCGCAGCTTCTTGAGGTCGGCGGGCGCGTGAAGGACCGGCTCGAACGCGCCCGCCCCCGTGGCGGTGGGCGCCTGGCGCCACTTCGGCTCCAGCCCCCACCCGCTGGACGTGACGACCTTCGGCACCACCCAGTCCTTCTCGAGGACCGTGTCGTCGAAGAAATGCTCGTGCGTGTAGAGGCGATGGCGAAGGTTCCATTCGATGCCCCGGGCCGCCTTGCCGGTGCATTTCAGCGACGCGTCCGGCAGGAGTTCGCGCCAGGAGCCTTCCGGGAACACCAGGATCATAGGCCGCGCGGGCCGCAGGCTGTTGTGCCGCTTCCAGAGCTCGCGGCGCTCGGCCATGACAGGCAGGGCCGCCACGTCGGCCACCTGCCTGGCGAGGTCGCGAAGAAGCCGTCGTTCCTTTCTTGAGACCATTCGTTTTCCCTTGCGCTGGCGCAGCTTACGTGCCCGTTGAGCCATCGCCCCCGAGGTGTGGCCTTCTTAATCGGCAACTTGTCCCCCCCTGTCCCCCAATCTCCCGGAAGCCGGATGGTTGTCTCCTGCGGGCTGCACCTCAGCAATGCCCCACACTTTGAGCGTCCCCATTGCATAGGACGCCAGCCTTTTCGAGTCCGGTGAGAAGTGCACCAGGGCCACAGTTGACCCGCCGTGGTTCAGCACCTTGACCGTCTTGCCAGTCTTCGGCTCGATGACGAACACCAGCCCCTCCGGTCCCGTCCCGGCGGCCACATACTTGCCGTCCGGGCTGACGGCGATGGCCGAGATCCGATGGCCGTACTCGGACTTGCCCGTCGCGCTGGCGAACCAACGCCCCAGCACTTCACCGTCGCGCACGGCCATTTCATAGACGCAACCCTCGCCGCCGCCGGCGTACACCACCTCATTGCCCGGCCCGAACACGGCGTACGTCAGCGATATGGCAGACGGCGGACGCTTGGACCATAGGAGTTTCTTCTGCTTCGCGTCGATCATGGCCACGCCGTTGTCCCACCCCGCCACGGCGATGTAAGCCCCCTCGTCGGAGGGTATGACCTGACGCACGTTGTTCTCAGAAGGCTGGTCACCACCAAGAACCATCACGTCCGACATGGCGAGAACGGCCACGTCCAACAACCTGATCCTATACCGAGGGATGAGCGCATCTACTCCTCCCTGCCGAGCGAAGGCTAATGCGGCGTACTTGCCATTGGTACTTGAATTCATAAATGGCATGTATTCTTCACTAGTGCTACCAGGCCAACGCTTCTTTTCGGCCAGGGACCTGAGATCCCTGGCGACCAGGGGAATGGTATCCGCGTGAACCTCGTAAGCCAGATAGACTCCACCGCCGGTCACACACACATCATAAATGATATAGATCCCTTGGACTTTGGAGATGTCTGCCTGTGGTCCCTTTACGAGCAAGTCAGCCTGCCACTTCCAGGACTCGAGTACCTCAATCCCCTTCGCGCCAGAGACCCCCCAGATAGTCTCGCCGCTGCAGCCCCGCTCAATGCGTCCGCCCCCGCGACCCGCCCACCCCACCGTTTGCACCGGATTGCTCTGCGTCGGCACGATGGACGCGTCCGCGTTTGGCGGCTGCTCCTGCTTGCACGCCAAGCCCAAGCCGGCGGCAATCACGAAACAGCCGGCCAATAATATCTGCAAATATAATGTCAGTGGCATCAGATCCGCTCCCTGGGGCCATTGGGGCCACAAGACCGGTTTCCTTGCGTTGCCCAGGGCCATGCCAAGACACGACCAGAGAGGCTTGCCATAGGGTCCTTCTCGCAGGCCCGCCACCGGCGGGGCGAACCGCACTCACTCATACTGAGAGCGTAGACCGAACGCGGCATCTTGACGGCCGGTGGAGGCACGCACGCGCCGGGTCAGGTCAAAGACTCGCCGTGGCGGGAAGCCCGCCGCGCTCGGCCTGGGCACCGGCGGGCGCGCTCAGCCGCGGACGGCCACGCCCGCCCAAGAGGCCACGAGGTCCACCAGGGCGCTGTAATCGCTGTCGCCGTGGCCGAGGTTCTTGGCGGCGGCGAGGATCTGCCGCGTGGCCCCCGTCAGCGGCACGGGCACGTCCAGTTGCCGCGCCAGGTCCAACGCCAGATTCACATCCTTGAGCATGTGCTTGAGATAGAAGTTCGGCCGGCCGCCGGGGTTGACCACCGCCTGCTCGGCGTACCGCATGATCTGGGAATCGAGCGGCCCGGCGTGCATGACCTCCATCATGGTCTCAAACGGCACGCCGCTCTTGCGGGCCAGCGCGAAGTATTCCGTGAACGCCTGCATGCTGGTCGCCACCAGGAGGTTGCAGGCGAGTTTCATGGTCGCGGCCTTGCCCACGTCGCCGACGTAGTGGATGTCGGAGGCCAGGACTTCGAGGACCGGCCGGGCCTTGGCGAAATCGTCCGCGCTCCCGCCGACGAGCATCTGGAGCTTGCCCTCGCGGGCCGCCTGGACGCTCCGCATGACCGGGCACTCCAGGTAGCGGACGGAGAGGCTGCGCAGGGCCGTCGCGGCGCGGAAGCCCAGGCCGGGGCTCGTGGTCGAGCCGTTGATGAGGATGGCGCCGCGCTTCAGGCCGCGGCTCAGGCCCTCCTCGGCGAAGAGGACCGCGTCGAGCGCCGCGTCGTCTGCGACCATGACCACGACGAAGTCGGCCCCGCGGGCGGCCTCGGCGGGGGTGCCGCAGTGGGTCGCCCCCTCGGCCACCAGCGGCTTGGCCTTGTCCGCCGTGCGGTTCCACACCTGGAGCGGATAGCCGGCCTTGAGGAGATTGGCGGCCATCGGGGCACCCATCAACCCCAGCCCGACAAAGCCGACCTTCGTACGCTTCTTCGCCATCTTGCGTCTCCTTTCGCGATGCCGGCAAATCACACGTACTCAAACGCGCCCTGCAAGTCCTGCAGCGCCCCTTCGCGCGGCGGGTCGCCGTACGCGTCTGGCGTGGGTGGCACGGTCACGCGCCGTTGCGTGACCGTGCTTGCTCCGCCACGTGACCATGCACGGCCACGCAACGGCGCGTGGCCGTGCCACCCGGCAATCTGGTATGACGCCAAACACGTACGGGTCTCCTGACCCACCGCGCGCGGGTTTGCCGCCCCTACGCGATGATCAGCGGCAGCGCCGCGCCGCACTTCCCGCAGGCGGCGCCGCGCAGGTTCCGCTCGACCACGCTGAACCCCAACCGCGTGATGACCGTCGCGCGGCACGAGGGGCACACCGTGTCCTCCATCGTGCCGACGTTGCCGCCGTAGACGTAGCGCAGGCCCGCCCCCCGCCCGATCTCGACGGCCCGCTCGAGCGTCTCCAGCGGCGTTGCCGGCGGCTCGCGCATCTCGAAGTCCGGATGGTAGCGCGACACGTGCCACGGCAGGTCCGGCGAGATCGACGCCAGGAACTCCGCGATCCCTTTCAGGTCCCCCGCATCGTCGTTCTGCCCGGGCACCAGCAGCGTCGTCACCTCCACCCAGATGCCCATCTCGTGCATGCGGCGGATCGTCTCCTTGACCGGCTCGAGTCGCGCCTTGCAGATCTTCCGGTAAAAGGAGTCCTGCCACGCCTTCAGGTCCACGTTGGCGGCGTCGAGCCAGCCTGCCATCTCGGCGAGGGCCTCGGGCGTCATGAAGCCGTTCGTGACGAAGCTGTTCTTCAGGCCCGCCTGCCTGGCCAGGATCCCGATGTCGCGGGCGTACTCGAAAAAGACCGTCGGTTCGGTATACGTATATGAGATCGACGCACACTGGTAGCGGTGGGCCGCCGACACGATCTCCTCGGGCGCGAGCGTCTCGCCCGGCATCGCACCCGCGGCGGTCCGCGGCCACTGCGAGATCTGCCAGTTCTGGCAGAATCCGCACCGGAAGTTGCACCCCACCGCCGCCACGGAATAGCTCCGCGACCCCGGCAGGAAGTGGAAGAACGGCTTTTTCTCGATCGGGTCCACGTGGCGCGCGATGACGCGGCCGTAGACGAGCGTCGCGAGCGCCCCGTCGACGTTCTCCCGCACCTGGCAGATGCCGCGCTTCCCGGGCGCCACGTGGCAGCGGTGCGCGCACAGAAAGCAGTCGACATAGGACGCGGCGGCCCGCTTCCAGAGCGCGGCCTCCTGTCGGCCGGTGGGCATCCCTCGGCTGCCTTTCTCTCCCGTTCCTCGTGTCGCCGTCGATGGACTACACCGGAGGCCTGGGCGGCGCGCGGCCGCCCAGATCGGTTCTGATTTGGAGCAACGCCAACAGGTCGTGGCGCGTCACCACGCCCACGAGGCGGCCGCCGTCGACCACGGGCAGGTGGCCCCGGCCCCCCTCGACCATCTTCCGCAGAACGCTTTCGAGGTCCTCCTGGGGACGGACGACGGAGTTCTCGCCGATCTCCTGCATGGCCTCGCGCACGGTCCGCAGCGCCCAGTCGACGCGCGGGACGGCCTGCACGTCCCGCAGCGAGACCGTGCCGACCAGGCGGCCGGCGTCCAGCACCGGGAAGCTGTGGAAGCGATAGCGATAGAAGTACTCATCCACAAGCTTGTCCAAGGACAGGTCCGGCGGCACCGCCACGACGTCCTTCTGAATGACGTCGCCCACGGTCACGCCCGCCAGCGCCTCGTGCAGCGCGAGTTGGCGGTACCCCGCGCCGGCCGCCGACCACAGGAACAAGCCGAGGATGATCCACCAGAGGGCGCCGAGGTCCAGGGAGCGCGTCCAGTAGATCTGAAGCACGCCGACAGAAATGAGGAAGCCCGCCAACGCCCTGCCGCAGGCCGACGCGATGGCCGTCGCCCGCCGCACGTCGCGCAAGAGGGCCCAGAGCGCCGCGCGGAGCACGCGGCCGCCGTCGAGCGGAAAGCCCGGCAGCAGGTTGAAGATGAACAGCGCCACGTTGATAAATAAGAAGTAATAGAGAAGCGTCCGCGCTTGGGCCGGAAGCCAGTCCCCAAGCCCGTAGTACATCCCGGCGCACGCGCCGCCCAGGAGCAGGCTCATCACGGGGCCGGCGATGGCCACCTTGAACTCCACGCCGGGGGTGTGCGCTTCCTGCCTCAGGCGCGAGACGCCGCCGAAGACAAACAGGGTGATCCCCTCCACGCTGATGCCCGCCCCGTGCGCCACGATGCTGTGCGAGAGCTCATGCGCCACCACGCACACGAACAGCCCGAGCGTGCCGATGACGGCGAGCATCCACACCTCGCCGGCCGACCAGCGGTCGACCCCCACGAACCGGAAGACCTGCTCGCTCTCCATCCAGGGGTACTGCGCGTGGACGCGGTTGAGGATCTGGTCCCCTTTCCACCACGAGCCGCCATCGGCGAGGTTGCTCATGGGGATGATCTGGGTGCCGAGGCTGAACGTGAGGAGCACGAAAATGACGATCCAACTGACGTGCAGCCGGATCGTGATGCCAAAGATCCGGGCAATCGGCCAGCCGGAAGCCAAGCCACCGTTCGCCATGTACACCCCCCGCACCCAGGAACCTGAGCGACATTATACCGCGGCCGGACGTGAGAAGGAATTGAAATCTGGCCACGCAATCACCCAGGCCCTACGGGCTGGGGGTATGGCTCATGGCAGACCCCACCCCTTGGGGTTTTGCGCGGCGGGCTTTTCTTGGGGGCCTTGCTTGGCAATCAGCCTGTTACCGACTGGCGCGCCCGCTTCGCCCAGGCGAGTCGTCTCTGCTGACAGCACCAAGGCGGACGACTGGTACTGCAACGCCACTTGAGTCCGTGCGCGGTGGGTCTCCTGACCCACCGCGCAACACGTGCCCCGCACGGGCCGGAGAACGGACACGCGCAGCGGGTCAGGAGACCCGTACGTGTTCAGCGTACCCAGGCAGGTGTGGCACGGCCGGCTTGTGCGGCCGGGGGGAATGTGGCCGGCGCTCTGCCACGGCCGGACAAGCCGGCCGTGCCACACCTGCTATCGGGACAATGGCACACTCGCTAAACACATACGGAGACCCACCGCGCACGAGGTTAAGTGGCGTTGTAGCACGAGCCAGTGCCGCAACCCGGAACTGACGTGCCGCGGCTGCGCCACGGCCTACAATCTGCCGACGAGCTTGAGGAAGGCCTTCTCGTCGAGGATGGGCGTCTTGTGCTTCTCGGCGGCCCGCATCTTCGTTCCGCCGGGCTTCGCGCCAGCCACGAGGTAGTCGGTGTTGGCGGAGACGCTGGAGACGGCCTTTCCGCCCTCCCGGCGGACCAGTTCCTCGGCCTCGTCGCGGCTCATCGACTCCAGTTCGCCCGTCACAACCAACGTCTTGCCCGCCAGCCGTCCCCCCGCCGCGGCCGCCTTCTTCATCCGCGGGTCGATGCCGTGGGCCTTGAGCTTGGCCACGAGCCGGCGGTTCTTCTCGTTCGTGAACCACTCGCGGATGGCGGCGGCCACTTCCGGGCCGACGTCGGCCACTTCGAGGAGCCGGGCCCCGTCGGCCTCGGCGAGCGCGTCGAGGGAGCCGAACTCACCCGCCAGCGTCTCGGCCATCGCGCGGCCGACGTGGCGGACACCCAGGCCCAGGACGACCCGCGCGAGCATGGCCGCCTTGCTCGTTGCGATCTGGCCGATGAGGTTCGCCGCGCTCTTCTGGGCCATCCGCTCAAGCTCGGCCACCGCCTCAACCTTGAGGTCGTACAGGTCGGCCACGTCGTGCACCAGGCCGCGGTCGACCAACTGGTCGACGATCTTGTCGCCCAGGCCGTCGATGTCGCAGGCCTGCTTCGAGCCCCAGTGCTTGATCGTCTCCTTGAGCTGCGCGGGGCACGAGACGTTGGTGCAGCGCGAGATGGCCTCCCCTTCCGGCTTGACGACCGGCTCGCCGCACACCGGGCACTTCGTCGGCAGCCGGTACGGCTTCTCGCGGGCCGTGCGCTTCTCCTTGACAACCTGGACGACGTGCGGAATCACGTCGCCCGCCCGCTCCACCAGGACCGTGTCGCCCACGCGGATGTCCTTGCGGTCGATCTCGTCCTGGTTGTGCAGGCTCACGTGGGTGACGGTGACGCCGCCGATCTGGACCGGTTCGAGCACCGCCACGGGCGTGACGGCGCCCGTGCGTCCGACCGACGCCTCGATGTCACGGATGATGGTGGTCGTCTGGCGCGGGGTGAACTTGTACGCGACGGCCCAGCGCGGGTTGGCGCTGCGCTCGCCCAGGCGCTCGTGGTCCCCGAGGTCATCAACCTTGAAGACGCAGCCGTCGATCTCGTAACCAAGCTCGTCGCGGCGGCGTTCCAGGTCGTGGTGCCAGCGGACCGCCTCCTCGGCTGTCTTGAGGCGCTGCGATTCGGGGCAGATCTTGAGGCCCAGGGCCTTCATCGCCTCCAGGCATTCCCACTGCGTGGGCGGGCGCCAACTCGAGGCGGCCGTCAACTCCCAGAAGAAGATGCGGAGCGGCCGCGCGGCCGTGATCCGCGGGTCGAGCTGGCGGAGGCTTCCGGCGGCGGCGTTCCGCGGGTTGGCGAACGTCTTCTCGCCCGCCTCCTCCTGCCGGCGGTTGAGCGCGGCAAACTCCTTCTTCTGCATGTACACTTCGCCCCGGACCACAAGGTGCGCCGGGATCGCCAGGGCGTCCGTGCGCAGGCGCAGCGGCACTTCGGAGATCGTCCGCACGTTGGCGGTCACGTCCTCGCCGGTGACGCCGTCGCCTCGCGTGGAGGCCGACGTGAGGCGGCCGTCGTCATAGACGATCTCGAGGCTCACGCCGTCGTACTTCGGCTCGGCGACCAGCAGCACGCCTTCCCGGCCGAGCTCTTCCCGGCAGGTCTCGTAGAACCGCCGCATCTCATCCTCGCCGAAGATCGAGAGCAGGCTCCGCATCGGCAGCGGGTGGCGAACGGTCGCAAAGCCTTCGCGGGGCTGTCCGCCGACGCGCTGCGTGGGGCTCTCGGGCGTAACGAGCTCCGGGAACCGCTCCTCGACGGCCCGCAGCTCGCCGAGGAGCACGTCGTACTCGGCGTCGGCGACCTCGGGCTGGTCCATTACATAATATAGGTGGTTATGGCGCTCGATCTCGGTGCGGAGGGCCTCGGCCCGCTTGGCGGCTTCGGCCTTCGTCCTGGCGGCGACGTCCTTGGGTTTCATTGATGGAGATTCCTTATGGCAAGGCCACGTGCGCGGCGGGTCTCCTGACCCGCCGCGATCCGGCGTCAAACGCGCGCTGGTCGCCGTCTTGGCCGGTGAATGTCTTCAGCCATGAACCGCAGCCGGAACCACTCGGCCAAGGTCCACGGTCACCAGCCGAGACAAGCACTCACGCGGCGGGTCAGGAGACCCGCCGCGCACAATCATGCCGCATCACCCCCGCGCGAGTCGCTTCCGCAGCGCCGCCGCCGTGCACGTGTTCAGGATGTCGCCCTTCTCAAGCCATCCCCGCCGCGCGGCCCCGACGCCGTAGTCCATGAAATCGAACTCCGCAGTCCGGTGCGCATCGGTCGCAATGACCATCGCCAGGCCCCTCTCGCAGGCCCGCTTGCAGTAGACATCGGGCAGGTCCAGCCGGTCAGGCTGGGCGTTGATCTCCAGGAACACGCCCGCCTCCTTGCACGCCTCGAAGATCTTGTCGGCATCGAAGTGGAGCGAGTCGCGGTAGCCGATGAGCCGGCCGAACGGGTGCCCGAGGCAGTGGACCACCCCGGACTTCACCGCCGCGATGAGACGGGCGGTCATCCTGGCCTCGGGCATCTCGAACGCGCTGTGGACGCTCGCGACGACCCAGTCGAGGTCCGCCAGCACTTTCTCCCCGAGGTCGAGCCTGCCGTCCTTGAGGATGTCGACCTCGACGCCCGCCAGGAGCCAGAACTTCCTGAGCCCCGCGCCCAGCTTGCGGATGCGTTCGGCGTGGCGGCGCAGGGCGTCGTCGTTCAGGCCGTGCGCCACCGCCACCGCCTTCGAGTGGTCGGTGATGGCAAGGTACTGGTAGCCGCGGGCCCGCGCCGCCTCGACCATTTCCTCGACGGAGTTCGCGCCGTCGGTGGCGGTCGTATGGGCGTGAAGCTCGCCGCGAAGGTCCTCGCGCGTGACGAGCGTGGGAAGCATCCCCTCCTCGGCGGCGGCGATCTCGCCGCGATCCTCGCGCAGCTCCGGCGGAATCCACGGCAGGCCGAGCGCCTTGAAGACCTCCTTCTCGGTGGCCCCCGCGACCCGCTTCTCGCCGCGGAACAGGCCGTACTCGCTCAGCTTGAGGCCGTCCTTCCGGGCACGCTTGCGCAGCGTAATGTTGTGGGCCTTCGACCCGGTGAAGTACATCATGGCCGCCCCGCATGACTCCGGCTCGATGAACCGGAAATCCACCT
>JAPLML010000699.1 GCA_026387055.1 Planctomycetota bacterium
GGCCGGGGTTGTCGGCCTCGGGATACGCGCGGCCGTTGAACGGGTGGGCGAGGAAGTAGTCGATGGCCTGGGCCGCGAGGTCGAACCGGCCGGCCTTCTGGAGGATGTTGGCCGTGTAGGCCCCGTCGCGGTTGAAGACGTTGTAGTTGACCACCGCCACGTCGGGCGCGCCCTCGTTCATGGCGATGGCGGCGTGGCCGATGACGGCGGCGAATGCTCCGGCCCACCGCTGGTCGGGCGTGCGGACCGTCGCCCGGCCGACGAGGTCCTTCCAGTAGGCCGCCGCCTCCTCGAAGAGCGTGTCGGCCTTGATGCCGCGGTAGTACGCGAGGCCGGGGTCGGGCTGGAGCGCGCCGCCCTCGGTCGGGTTGGGCTTGGCCAGGTCGAGTTGGGCCCAGGGGTTCTTGCCGTCCCACTGGTGGCCGACTGCGCGGCGGCCGGCCAGAACGGGGCAGACGAGGTTGATGGTCTTCACGCCGGCGGGGACCTCCAACTCGAAGGCGAGGGCGCCGGCGCAGTCGCCGGCGGCGGAGGTCGCCTTCTTGCCCGTCGGCACCTTGCCGGCCATCGCCGATTCGCCGACGGTGTCGGTCGCCAGGACGCCTGCGCTGCCGGGTTTCTCGAGGGCCACCAGGGCCGGGTGCCCATCCACGAGAAGGGCTTCGCCGTCATCGCTGACCGCCAACTCCTTCACGGGCCCGCCGGCGGGGCCGAGCGGCCGGAGGGCCGCGTAGAGAAGCACCTTGCGGCTCTCCGGGCCGGGGTTCGTGAGCGTAGCACGTGCGCCCACGACAAAGACGTCGCCCGCCGGCGAGGGGCGGCGGACCTCGCACACGGTGGTCGTGACGGTCAGGCCGGCGGCGCTCCACCGGCTCCAGGGGATCAGGTATCCGCCGGGGGCGAGGCCGTGCTCGCACGCGACGCCGTCCATCGTGGGGGCGATCAGCTTTCCGCCGGCCGCATCATATATCCAGAAGTAGATTCCATAGGTCGCAACGCCGGGGGAGAAGCCGCCTTCCGCCTCGACGAACGTCTTGAGCGCGTCGAGCGTGTTCGCGGCGCCGATGGGGATGTGGATCGTGCCCCGCGGGTCGAGCGGCCCGCGCGGGGGCGCCGGCGCCGCGGCGGCAGAGGCGTCCTCAGAGCGCCCGACAAGCGTGGCCGCGGCAACGGCGCATAGGACGGCGAGCAGCCACACGTTCATCGGCGCCTCCTCGGGAGGTTATGGGATGTCGGGCGGCAGGTCGGAAAACGGCCTCGGCGGCATATTCCGATTGTCGGGTGGCACGGCCACGCGATGTTGCGTGGCCGTGGTCTGCCTGCTTGCCGGAGATGCACGGCCACGCAACGGCGCGTGACCGTGCCACCCGGCTACTCGCTCACGACCTTGACCTCGGCCCAGTAGGCGGCCTCCCAGGACCAGTCGGTCGGCTGGTTCACGAGCTCCACGTTGACCGCCTTGCCGGCGAAGGACGAGAGGTCGACGTCCTCGGTCAGCCACTTGTTGGGGGCGGCTTCGGTGTTGACGTTGACGGCCTTCTTCACAAGCGGCTTGCCGTCGGCCTTGACGATCAGGTCGAAGTCGCCGCGCGGGTCGTTCGCCACCACGAGATGCAGCGTGGTCTTCTTGCCGGCGGGGACCTCGACCTTCTTCGAGAGCGTGCAGCCGGTGTCGCGGTTCAAGGGGTGCGTCTCGAGGACGTTCTTCTTGCCGCCCCACTCGTCCTTGGAGCCGGGGTCCATGTCGGGGCCGCAGTTCTTGACGGTCCAGCCGGGGGCGAACTTCTCGACCGCCGCCTTGAGGTCGACCGCCTGGCCGCCCTCGCCGCCCTGGGCCTTGACCGTGATCTTCGCCATCTCTTCTTCGGTGAACTTCGAGCCCGCGACGGGGCCGGGTTCCCAGCACTGCTCGAGTTTCGAGGGCTTCGGTTCCTGCACGGGGATGACGAAGACCTCCTCGCCCTTGTCGTTCTTCTCGATCCTGCCGCCGGCCCGGGTGACCGCCTCGCGGGCCAGTTTCTCGCTCACCTCGAACACCTTCGGCACCGTGTAATCTGAGTAGCTGTACTTAGCCTTGAGATCGAGTTTCTCGGTGAACCGGGCGGGGGTCTTGGCGGCGCCGATCGTCGTGAACAGGATGCCGGCCGCGTTGGAGGGGTTGCAGTCGCTGTCCTGGCCCGAGCGGCAGGCGATCAGGATGGTCTTGTCCGGGTCGCCCTTGCCGTAGAGGAGGCCCATGAGGACGTAGGCCCCATTGAGTTTCACGTCAATGCCGAAGGCGCCCTCGCCGCCGGGCTTCGAGCACAGACCGTGGGTGTACTTGGGGTCCTTGTGGTACTTGTCTTCGACCTGCTGCCAGGTCTTCTGCCAGTCGTCGGGGTTGTCCTGGACCCATTGGAGGACGTCGCGGACCATGCCGGCGTACTGAGACTGGGCAGGGAGGCACCGCAGGGCGGCCCGGACGATCTTCGTGGGGTCGGATTCGAAGAAGGCCTCGGCGTACATGGCGCCGATGAACTGGCCGGCGTGCATGCCGTCGCCGTAGTTCATGAGCCGTCCGAACTTCTCGCCCAGGGCGATGGTCGTGTTGGGCAGGCCCGGCGCGATAATGCCCGAGTAGTCGGCCTCGATCTGGTAGTCGATGTCGTCGGCGTGCTTGTTGAACTGCGGGTGCCCCGAGTCGGGCGGGGCGATGCCTTTACGCACGTTGTCGCGGCCCTCCTTGTTCGCGTGCCACAGGGGATACCCGGAATTCGCGAAGTCGACCCCCGCCTGGCGGATCGAGACGTCCCAGCCGTACTGCTCCAGCGTCCGCAGGAACGTCATCTCGACGTAACAATCATCGTTGCCGTGCTGGTTGATCATGCCGGGGTTCCAGGGGGGCATCTGGCTCTCCGGGATGATGGCGCCCTTGACCTTGAACTCGGTGGGCTGGCCCCAGCCGACGCCGGCCATCTGCCCGATCCAGGCCGCCTTCATCTTGTCGACGTACTCGCCGACGGGCAGGCGGCGGACCTTTTCCTGGCCCGCCGCCGGGGCGATCGTGACCGCGAGCAGTGCCAGTGTGACCGCTGAGATGAGCAGTACCTTGCGCACGGAAGACCCCTTTCATGGCATGGTGCAGTACCGCGACTTCGGAGAGACCGGCAGCATCTTAGTGCCCGTTCGGCCGCTCGTCCACACTACTTTGGCGCCCGGCCTCCGGCCTGACGTAAAGCGCGGGCGCGGGCAGATCGAAAAGGCACCACCGCCACCAGCCCTTTCGAACGCGAAGAAAGGGGATCAGCCGCCGTGGGTGTTTCACACCGTCCGGCGGGACGGCCACGAGGTCCGTGCCCTCGAACCGAAGGGTTCCACGGATTGACCCCGGTGCCTGCCCCGGCGCCCCGTCAAGGTGCACTTCGCCGCCAATCGTGCGAAGAAGAAGCGACCAGCAGCTCTTGTAGCAATCCTTCTTGGTGTTCCACTTGGGTTGCCAGCCGACAAGCTCCATGCGCAGGTCCTTGTCGATCGGTTTGCCGCTCTCTCGGAAGATTTCGAATTGAACCAACTCTCCCGGCCGGACAGGGATTTCCGCCAACCGGATGCGCCAGTCGCGGCAATGGAACCGCCACAGCGAGGTGGCTACCTCACTGGCAAGCAGTACAAGGAATAGGCCAGCGCAAAACCAGAGAATGCTCGCCGGGCGGAGTAACGGATAGGGAAGAAAGACCAAGCCAAGCAGCCAAGTGCAGTAACTGACCATGAGTGCGAGCGTTGCCAGTGCCATCACCAATCCGTTTCGATAGGATGGCGAGCCCTGACGGACGGTGTGCCATGCCTTGGCCCTGCGACGATGTCGGCGGACGGCCGCAATCGGAGCAGCAATCATCGCAAGGCAGACCACAACCATGCCAATACCAGGTAGACAAAACGAGTAGGCCATGAGGCGTACGTTGTGCCACAAACTGGCCGTTTGCCTATGCACCTCATCCAACGCACGAAGCGATTCGGCGGCTTGGGTGTCTTCCTTCGCCTGCTCCGCCAATCGGGCCATGTAATCACGGTCTTCAGGCGAGGGCTCGGATGGGACACCGATACTCGAGGCGGTTGAGAGAATCGAAGGAATCAAGATCAACCAGACTGCGGTGAAAATGGCGCCGGAGGTGTAGCAGAAGATCCTCGTGGCGCGCGATTGGTAGAAGTACTCTTCCATGGCCCGCTCCTTGCCACCTGCAAAGCCGACGCCTGCCGTTAGTCGGGCTGGAACCACCGGCGGCGGATGGCCTTCCAGATCTCGTAGGCCGTGAAGGGGATGAGCGAGAACCCGAGGGCGATGCCCCACTGCGCGAGCGTCAGTGGGGCGGTCGAGAAGATCGCCCGCACCGGCGGCAGCACAACCGTGGCGACGACCACCGCGGCCGATAGCGCGACGGCGCCGAGCAGCCAGAGGTTCGTCCAGGGGCTGACCTGCCAGAAGTTCCTCCAGGCGGACCGCCAGCCGTACGCGCGCCAGAGCTCGTCGAACGCCAGCGTGACGAAGGTCATGGTGGCCGCCACTTCCGGGCCGGCGACCCGCCGGCCGATCAGGAAGCACGCGACGGCGGCGATCCCGAACAGGGCGCCGTTGAACCCGACGACCTTGAGGTAGTACGAGCTGAGGATGCCCTCCGTGAGGCGGCGCGGCCGGCGGCGCATGATGTCGGGCTCGGCGGTGTCAATCCCCAGCGCCAGCGCGGGCAGTCCGTCGGTCACTAGGTTGATCAGGAGGATCTGCACCGCCTTCAGGGGCGAGCCAAGCCCGATGAGGACCGGGATGAAAATGCACAGGATTTCGCCGAAGTTGCAGGCCAGCAGGAACGTGACGAACTTGCGGATGTTGTCGAAGATGACGCGGCCTTCCTCGATGGCCTTGACGATGGTGGCGAAGTTGTCGTCCATGAGGATCACGTCGGCGGCGCCCTTGGCCACGTCGGTGCCGGTAATGCCCATGGCCACGCCGATGTCGGCCTTCTGGAGGGCGGGGGCGTCGTTGACGCCGTCGCCGGTCATGGCGGCAACCTCGCCGTGGGCCTGAAGGGCCCGGATGATCTTGAGTTTCTGCTCCGGCCAGACGCGGGCGAAGACCCGCAGGTGCGGCATGCGGCGCGCGAGCTCATCGTCGGGGATCTGCTCGAGGTCCTGGCCGCTGAGGACTTCGTCGCCCGGCTGGATCATGCCGAGTTCATCGGCGATGGCCCGGGCGGTCCGAATGTTGTCGCCGGTGATCATCACGATCTTGATGCCGGCCGACCGCGCCTCCGCCAGGGCGACACGGGCCTCGGGACGCGGGGCGTCGCGCATCCCCACGAGGCCCGCAAAGACGAGGTTCGCCTCGTCGGCCGCCGAGAGGCGGTCGGTGTTGCCCACGTCCTTCCAGGCGAAGGCGAGGACCCGCAGGGCCCGGTTCGCCATGCTCTCCAACTGCTCGTGGGCCCGCGCCCGCTCCTCAGCGCCGAGGGGGACGATCTCGCCCTTGCGTTCATACGACGCGCACAGGGCGAGGAGAACGTCCGGTGCGCCTTTGACGAGCATCTGCCGGCGTCCGCCAATCTCGTGAAGCGTGGACATGCGCTTGCGCTGGGAATCGAACGGCACCTCGCCGAGCCGCGGATGGAGGCGGCGAAGCGCCTCGGCGTCGATGCCCTGCGTCTCGGCGTACTCCACGAGCGCCAGCTCCGTGGGATCGCCGAAGCGGCGGCGCTCCGCCCCCACGACTTCAACGTGAGCGTCGTTGCACAAGACGGCGACCTCAAGCAGGTGCGTCGGCGAGACACCGTCCTCGGGGGTGGCATGCCCAGCGCGCTCTGCGCTGGGCATGTTGTCCGCTTCGGTGGAGACATGCCCACGCAACAGTGGCGTGGGCATGCCATCCGCTTGGGTGTCGGCGAGCGCGTCGGACGGCGCGACGGTGGTGACGCTCATGCGGTTTTCCGTCAGCGTGCCCGTTTTGTCGGTGCAGATGTAGGTGGCGCAGCCGAGGGTCTCGACGGCGGGCAGTTTGCGCACGATAGCCTTCTGGCGGCTCATGCGGTGCACCCCCAGCGCGAGCACCACGGTCACGATGGCCGGGAGGCCTTCCGGGATCGCCGCTACCGCCAGGCTGACGGCGATCAGGAACATGTCCCACAGGCCGGCCTCGCCCCTGAGGACGCCCAGGGCGAACGTCAGGGCGCAGACCCCCAGGATCAGGATGCCGACCAGTTTGCCGAAGCCGGCCAGCTTCTTTTGGAGCGGTGTGGTATCGGGGGCCTGCTCTTCGAGGAGTTGGGCGATGCGGCCGATCTCGCGGTTCATGCCCGTGGCCGCCACGATGCCGCGCCCGCGGCCGTAGGTGGCCACCGTGCCCGCGTAGGCCATGTTCAGGCGGTCGGGCAGGGGCAGGTCTTCGGCCAGCGGCTCGCAGACCTTCTCGACGGCCTCCGATTCGCCCGTCAGGCTCGACTCGTCGATGCGGAGGTTGTGGCTCTCGGTGAGCCGCAGGTCGGCCGGCACCAGGGCCCCCTCGCGCAGGATCACGAGGTCGCCCGGCACGAGAAGTTCGGAGCTCACGCGGACCGTGCGGCCGTCGCGGATGACCTCGCACTCCGGAACGGAGAGCTTCTTGAGGGCTTCCAGCGCGCGGCCGGCCCGGCGCTGCTGGGCGACGCCGAGCGTGGCGTTGAGGATGAGGATGGCGATGATGACCAGGGCGTCGGTGAGCTCCTGCATCGCCAGGGAGATGACGGCCGCGGCCACCAGGATCAGGACCAGGAAGTCCCTGAACTGGTCCAGGAACATGCCGAGGAGGGTCTGCTTCTTCCCCTCCGGCAGGGCGTTCCGGCCGCAACGGGCGAGGCGGGCCTCAGCCTCCCCGGCGCTCAGGCCGGCGGCAAGGTCTGTCTTCAGGATGTCCGCTGCGGCGGCGGTAGCGAGGCCATGCCAGCGTGTGGGTGCGTCCGGCAAGCGATTCCCTCCGCGAGAAGCCAGCGAATCTTACGGGTGGAGTAAGGTTTTTGCAACAAGAACCGACGGGGCTATGCTGGGCGCGCAGCCAAATGCGAAGTGCGAAATGCGTAATGCGAAGTGAACGGCGAAGGACAACGACCATCGCCATTTAGCCGCCCAGCTTGCTGGGCGCGTGTGAGTCGGCCGCCGAGCCACAGCGCACGGCCGGGGCACGACCGGCCGGGGCACACGTGGCCTACTACTACAACGCCACCTAATCTCGTGCGCGGTGGGTCTCCTGACCCACCGCGCGGCAATTGCCCCCCAGCGGCGAGATAACGGTCGCCGCGCGAAGTGGCGTTGTAGTACTGCACAACGCAATGTGGAAGAGAGGCCACGATGATCACGGGTTGGCAAGCAACCCGTGGCACGTGAAGAACGGCACATGCAACGGCGACTACCGTGCGCGGATGGGCAGGATCAGCATGGGCCGGCCTCGCCACTGAAGCCGGCGCTGGATCGCAAAGGCCGTGTTGTTGTGCAGGATCCGCTGGTACCAGACTTCCTTCTGGAAGATGAGCTGGCCCGCGAAGAACGTGATCTTGGGGAACCGCTTGGCAGCCTCGACACAGAGCTGCTCGGCCTCGTCGACCGGGTCGGTGCCCACCTCCACCAGGCTCGTGGCGTCAATGCCGAGGCGGTTGGCCATGGTGACGTACTTCTGGAGGTCCTTCTCAGTCTGGGCCTTGAGCTGGTCCACCTCATGGATGCCCTTGAAATGGCCGGAGTCGATGACGGCGACGGAGATGAAAAGCATCTGCTTGTAGTAGTGCGGGAACAGTCGCTGGATGGCCAGGATGGAGTGGAGTCCCAGCCCTCCGTAGCCGCCGACCAGGAGGGCCGCCACGGGCTCCTCCGGGTCCAGCGTCGTCTTGGCCTTGGCGGCCCCCGGTTCCGCGGGGATCTCCTCGAGTTGCTGCGTGAGTTGGAGGAACTTCAGCCGCACGCGCCGGTAGTAGCGGCGGATCACGAAGCATAAAGCGGCGAGCAGGAACGTGACCACCAGGGTGAGCCACGCGCCTTCGGAGAACTTCTCGCAAATCAGGACGCCCAGGATCCCGATGCAGAGCACGAACCCGATGGCGTGGATGGGCAGCGCCCGCTTCCACTTCGGCTGGCGGCGCCGCTCGCGAATCCAGAACCGGAGCATGCCCAGTTGGCTCAGCGAGAACGTGATGAAGACGTTGATGGAGTACATGGTGATCAGCAGGCCGATGTCGCCGCGGGTGTAGAGCACGGTTGCGAGGGCCGCCAGGCCGATCAGCAGGATGCCGTCGTGCAGGACGAGCCGCTCCGACAGCAACGTGAACCGATGCGGCAGCCAGGAGTCCAGGGCCATGTTCGACATGACCCGCGGCCCGTCGATAAACCCCGTCTGGGCCCCCACCGTCAGGAGGGCCGCCTCGCTGAGGAGCGTCAGCACCGTGAACCATTGTCCGAAGCCCAGGTTCTCCAGCAGCACGGCGTTGAGGGTCTTGCCTTCCTGGACCGTCACATGCAGGAGCATGTAGCCGAGGAGGATGCCGCCGGCCGTCAGCGCCAGCGAGACGGCCATGTAAATCATGGTCCGCTTGGCCGTGGCGACCTTGGGCTCGCGCATCACCGGGATGCCGTTGGCTACGGCCTCGATGCCGGTGTACGTTCCCGCGCCTTGGCTGTAGGCCCGCGCCAGAAGCAGAAGCACGCCGCCGGCGCCAAGCGTCTGCCATGCCGAAGACAAGCTGGATGACGTCTCGGCGACGGTCGCGGAGACCTGGCCCGCGTGGCTGATGAACGCGCCGCCGATGAGCACGGCGTGGGACGCGATAAACAGGGCAAACACAGGGAACAGGGCCAGGATGGATTCCTTGACCCCACGCAGATTCATGAGGACGAGCGCCGCCAGCCCAAGGACAATGACAGGCACCTTCATGCCGTGCATCGAGAGCGGCAGGAGGCTGAAGATCTGGTCCACCCCCGACGTGATGGATACGGAGATCGTCAGCACGTAGTCAATCAGGAGGGCGCACCCGGAGACCACCCCCACCGGCGCGCCGAGGAGGTGGCTGGCGACGGTGTATCCGCCGCCGCCCGAAGGGAAATGCTCATGTGCCTGCCGAGGGCCCGGTAGGCCTGGTCCGGGCCGTAGGCCGAGGAACTCAGACCGTCGGCCCCCAGGCCGACCCACGCCAGGATCGCCACGAGGGAAATCTTGTGGTAGACCCCCGGGTCCTCGATGTTGCGTGGCGCGCCGATGACCAGCCGCTTGACACGCTCAAACAGTCCCATGATGGCCTTTCCGGACGCGCGGCAGCTGGAGCCGGCGCGCGTGTGCCACGGCCGCTCTTGCCCGGCCGTGCTTCCCGCATGGCTGAGGCATTACCGGGCCGGAGCTACTTCCATTATACTTTTCGAGGGGATCGCCGGGACGGAAACGTCGGGGGATCGCCCTTCCAATCGCCTGCGAAGTTAGCTGACGGGCTAGGTCTTGGAAGTGACCCGGGCCGCACGATCGCGGCCCTGCGCCCCGTCCCCAAGTTGCCTTGAGGAGTCTGGTTCCTCCGCACCACCCGTCGGGAATGGGGGTGATTTAGGCTGCTGGGGGTTATTATCGACGACCGGGGGGCGAAGTCAAGGACTATGGCGGCAGGCCCATGGTGGCACCGGCGGGTGCTCATCCGTTCAGCGTGGGTGGCACGGTCACGCGCCGTTGCGTGACCGTGCTTCCTCCCCCGTATGACCGTGCACGGCCACGCAACGGCGCGTGGCCGTGCCACCCGGCAATCTGGCATGACGCTACATGCGCACGCGTGCGGAGCACGCACCCTACGCCTGCTGGGGCGTCTCGGCCGGTGCGGCAGGGGCAGGGGCGGACGGGGCGGCGGCGGCGGCCTTCGGCTTGCCCGCGCGGTAGTCCTCGGGCATGGGTTCCGGCACCGTCTGGAGCAGGCGGTCGATGATCTTCTCGGTCGTGATCCCTTCGGCGTCGGCGGTGAAGTTCGTGAACAGC
>JAPLML010000745.1 GCA_026387055.1 Planctomycetota bacterium
CAGGTGTGGCACGGCCGGCTTGTCCGGCCGTGGGGAATGTGGCCCGCGCTCTGCCACGGCCGGACAAGCCGGCCGTGCCACACCTGCTATCGGGACAATGGCACACTCGCTAGACACATAGGGTCTCCTGACCCGCCCGCCCAAAGACGGTTTTCCACCCGTAGGGGCACACATGCCGTGCCGCCACCAAGCCGGACCTTCGCGTCACTCCATGCACCGGGCGAACAACTCGTCCACCGCCACGCGCTGCGGCAGGACCTCGCCGGCGATCGTCCCCTTCTTCATGATGAGGAGGCGGTGGCAAACCTCCAGCAGTTCCTCCAGCTCGCTCGAGACAAAGAGGCAACTGATCCCCTGCCGCCCGAGGTCCCACATGATCTGGAAGATCTGCTGCTTGGCCTGCACGTCGATGCCGCGCGTCGGCTCGTCGAACAGGATGACCCGCGGATCGGTGTTGAGCCACTTGGCCACGACGACCTTCTGCTGGTTGCCGCCGCTCAGGGACGCGACCGGCTGCTCGACGTCGGGGGCCCGGATCGCCAGCCGCTCGACCAGCCTTCCGGCGACCGCCCGTTCCCGCGCCCGCGTCAGGAACCCATGCCGGGCGATGCGGTCGAGGCTGGCCAGGCAGATGTTCGCGCGGGTGCTCAGCATCTGCACGAGCGCCTGGGCCTGGCGGTTCTCGGGCGTGAAGGCCACGCCCAGGTGCTTCATCCGTTCGGGGCTCGAGGCGCGGACGGGCCGCCCTTCGATGAGAATCTCCCCCTCGTCGAGCGGGTCCGCCCCGAAAAGGGCCCGCAGCAGTTCCGTGCGGCCCGAGCCGAGCATGCCCGCGATCCCCAGGATCTCGCCGCGGTAGAGCGTGAAACTGACGTCCCGAAAACAGCCCTTGCGGCCGAGGCGGCGCACTTCCATCACGGGGCGGTCGCCGGCTTGCAGGTCGGCGGGCCGCTCTTTCTGCACCACCTCGCCGAACATCATCTCCACGATGCGCTGGGGCGTGGCGTCGGCCACGGGGATCGTGCCCACGTGCCTGCCGTCGCGGAGCACCGTCACGGTGTCGGCGATGCGGCGGAGTTCCTGGAGGCGGTGAGTGATGTAGAGGACAGCCACGCCGCGCGCCGCCAGTTTCCGCAAGAGGCCGAAGAGGTGGCCCACCTCGGCCTGCGCGAGGGCCGAGGTCGGCTCGTCGAGCATGAGCACCGAGGGGTTGAACGACATCGCCTTGGCGATCTCGACGATCTGCTGCTCGGCGATGCCGAGTTCCGACGCCTTCCGCCGCACGTCCAGGTCCACCTGGAGGCTCTCGAGCACCGCCCCCGCGCGGGCGAAGACCCCGGGCCAGTCGATCAGGCCGCGCCGGCGGGGCAGGCGGCCCAGGAGGACGTTCTCGGCCACCGTCAGGTCGGGCACCAGGCTGAGTTCCTGGTACACGGTGGCGATGCCCTTGGCGAAGGCATCGGCGGGCGACCGCAGCACCACCTCCCGGCCATCGACGAGAATCCGGCCGCGGGTCGGCGGCACGGCCCCCGCGAAGATCTTCACGAGGGTGCTCTTGCCCGCGCCGTTCTTGCCGATGAGGGCGTGGATCCGGCCGGCCTCAAACCGCACCGAGACCCCGTCGAGCGCGACGGTGCCCGGGTACTCCTTGCGCAGGCCGGCGGTCTGGAGCGCGTGGGCCGTCACGGCGCCCCCTTGGTTGTCCATTCCTTGAACTGTTTCTCGAAGGCCCGCACGCCTTCGGGGTCGTCTCGCGATAGCAGGATCCCCTTCAGGAGCACCTTCTTCTGCACCGTCTCGCCCCGCAGGACCTTGAGGGCCGACTCGACCGCCATCCGCCCCACGTCCACCGGCCGCTGGCTCGTGACGGCCTGGAGGACGTTGTCGGTCGACAGGAGGAATCCGATGAGCTGCTCGCTGGAGTCGGTGCCGAAGACGGCGATGTCGCCCGCCTTGCCGGCGTTCTTCACCGCCAGGACCGCGCCGATGGTGCCCCCCTCGTTCGCCGACCAGATGAGGTTGATCTGGGGGTGTGCCGTCAGGATGTCGCCCACCCGCTTCACGCCCAGCTCGGGCAGCCACGCATCCTGCTCGGCCACGTACTCCACGCCGGGCAGGTCGGCGAGCTGGCTCTTGAACCCGTTCACGCGGGCGTCGCTCTGCTCCGGCACCTGCGACTTGAACGCGATGACGGCCACCTTGGCCTTGCCGCCGAGCTTCTCCTGGATGTACCGGCGGGCGGCCTTGCCGGTCTGGACGCCCAGGTCGCCGGCGTCGCACTCGATGTGGGTGGCGGCGATGTCGCCCTCGACGGGCGTGCTCTGGGCGATGATCGCGATGCCCTGCGCCTGGGCAAGTTTCAGGGCGGTCACCGACCCCTTCTTGCTGATCGGCGCCACGCAGATGGCGTCGACCCCGCGGGCCACATAGGTGTTGATGAGCTCGATCTCCTTCTCGGGCCGGCTGTTGGAGTTGCCCTCGAGGAGCTCGACGCCGGCCTTCGCCGCCGCCTCCCGCATCCCGAAGAGGACGAGGCGCATGTACTGGTCCTCCTGGAACACGATGCCGGCGATCTTCTTCTTGCCCCCCTGCCCCTTCGGCTGGTCTTTGGTCTCGCAGCCCGCCATCGCCGCGAGCGCGATCAGCGCCGCCAGCGCGACAGGCCCCCATTGAGCGGTTCGCGTTCGCCTCGCCATCCCGGGTCCTCCTTGAACGGTTCGGTTCTATGTTACGAATCGCAAAGCGGCGTTGCAATGGAGAGGGCGCGAAAGGCGTACCGGGCGCACCTCATGTTTGTGGCGAGGGTGGCACGGTCACGCGCCGTTGCGTGGCCGTGCTTGCTCCCCCCATGTGACCGTGCACGGCCACGCAACAGCGCGTGGCCGTGCCACCCGGCAATCTCGTGTCACGCTAGACACGTACAGGCGCGTGGCCGTGCCCCCCGGGTTATCTGACCCAAGCACCTGAGGGGTTACCCCGGCGGGTAGAAAGCAATTGACTCCCGTGCGGAATCGGGCAAGATGGTGCCGAACAGGACGACGGCCCGCAAGGAGGAACGATCATGTCAAGCAGCAGAGTCTCCCGCCGGCAATTCCTGGGCGGCATCGCGGCAACGGTGACCGCCTTCACCATCGTGCCGAGGCGCGTCCTGGGCGGCGAAGGTTACGTGCCCCCCAGCGAGACCCTCGGCGGCGCCCTCGTGGGCTGCGGGGGGCGCGGCGGAGGCACGTTCGGCGGACTGGGGCCGAACGTCGTCCGCCTGGCCGACTGCGACGTGAGGTTCCTCGACCGGGCCGACCAGAAGAAGGTCTACACCGACTTCCGGCGCGTGATGGAGCGCAAGGACATCGACGTGGTGGCCATCGCCACGCCGCCGCACTGGCACCCCCTCATCTCCATCGCCGCCATGCAGGCGGGCAAGGACGTGCTGTGCGAGAAGCCGGCGACCCGCTTCATCGCCGAGGGCCGGGCGCTCGTGGAGGCCGAGAAGCGCTACCACCGCATCTACCAGGTCGGCACGTTCGGCCGCTTCGGGGCCAGCCACGACAAGAACCAGATCCTCACGCACAAGATCATGCGGAGCGGCCTGCTCAAACCGTGCAAAGCCGTACATATCAAGAAGGGCGGACTCAAGGTCAAGGAATGGAGCGGCCTCGTGAACGCGAAGCCGCAGCCCGTTCCGCCGAACCTCGACTGGGACATGTACTGCGGCCCGTCGCCCCTGCGGCCATACCATCCGCACCGCTTCGGCGGCACGCACCGCGGCTACTGGGACTACGAGGGCGGCGGCATGGCCGACATGGGCCAGCACCACTTCGACCCGGTCCAGTGGACGTTCGGCAAGGACGACACCAGCCCGGTGGAGATCGAGTCGTACGCCCCGCCGGCCCACGCGGAGGCCTGCGGCATGTGGGGCTGGGTGGAGCTCAAGTACGCCGACGGCCTGACGTTCGTGATGGAGAGCACCGAGTGGGGGAAGCCCTACGACCGCCTCCAGCCGCGCGACGTGAGCCTCAAGGACCTTTCGGAGGAGGACCAGAAGAAGGTCCTGGCGATGCCCGACCCGCCGCCGATGGTCGACTTCCCGACGGCCGTGAAGACCCGCCAGAAGCCCGGCGGCCACGCCGAGGCGGCCCACCGTGCGGCAACGATTCTACATCTGGCGAACATTTCCATTCGCGTGGGGCGCAAGATCCGCTTCGACCCCGTCAAGGAACAGATCATCGGCGACGAGGAGGCGAACCGGCTCGTGAACCAGCCCATGCGGGCCCCCTGGCACCTGTAACCCCCAGTTTCGGGAGAAACGCATGAACTCGATCGAACTTGTGAAGCGGCTGGCGGTCGGCGCGGCCGTCGCGGCGCTGCTGATCGCCGCCGCCCTGCCCTGCCCGGCCGCGTCGAAAGAGGAGCTGGCGGCCCTCGCCGACCAGATGCCCACGGCCGACCGCGACGGCAAGTACACCGGCCCCAACCCCGCCGACGCCCAGAAGGTCTATGACGAGATCCTCAAGGGCGGCAAGGAAAACATCGTCGGCCTCGTCGGCCTCGTCGTCGAGCCCGGCAAGGGCGAGGACTACAAGGTCCGGTACCTCCTGCACGGCCTGGTGACGTACGTCGCGCGGCCGGACGCCGAGAAGGACCGCCGCATGGTCTGCGAGGCCCTCGCGTCGACACTCGGCGGCGCCGCGCCCAAGGCCGTGCAGGGCTTCGTGGTCCAGGAGGTCCAGTGCATCGCCGACAAGGCGGCCGCGGCGGCGATCGGCAAGCTCCTGCTTGACGAGGAGCTGTACGATCCGGCGGCGCGGGCGCTCCTCTCGATCGGCGACACGGCGGACCTTTTCCGCCAGGCCCTGCCGGCCGCGAAGGGCCGGAACCGCGTGGCCATCATCCAGGCGCTGGGCGTGTTGCGCGACGCGCGGGCCGCGGCGGACCTGAAGGGCGCATGCGCCGATGCCGATGAGAGCATCCGCACCGCCGCCCGCGACGCCCTGGGAACGATCGGCGATGCGTCGGCCGTCGACACGCTCCTGTCGGGCGCCGCCGGCGCCAAGGGCAACGAGCGGACCGTAGGGACCGAGGCGGCGCTGGTCCTCGCGAAGCGCCTCGTCGACGCGGGCAACAAGAAAGACGCCGAGCGCGTCTATCGGCAGCTTTGGGACACGCGGACCGCCCCCGAAGAGCGTCACGTGCGGATCGCGGGCCTCCTGGGCCTGGCCGAGGTGCGCGGCGACATGGCGGACCTGCTGGCCGCCATGAAGACGGGCGACCCGCAGATTCGCGCCGCCGCGATCCAGTGCGCAACGGCCACGCCCGGCCGGGAAGCCACCATGAAGTGCGTCGACGCGATGGAGAAGGCCGCGCCGGCCGACCGGGCGGCGCTCCTGGCGATCCTGGGGGGCGAGCGGCGACACGGCCGCCTCGAAGGCCGTCCTCGGCGCGATGAAAGACCCTGACGGCGACGTCCGGGCCGCCGCGATGTTGGCGGCCGCCGCCATCGGCGGCGAAGACGCGGCCGAGGCCCTCATCGCCGTCGCCGGCTCGAAGCCCGGCAAGGACCGCGACGCCGCCGCCGACGCCCTCGGCAAGATGCGCGGCAAGGAGGCCGGCGCCGCCGTGGCCGTCGCAATGAAGCAGTCCTCGGACGCCGCGGTCCGGGCCACGCTCATCGGCGTCCTCGCGGCCCGGCGGCAGAACGATCAGGTGGACGCGGTCGCGGCGGCCGCCGACGACGAGGACGCGGTCGTGCGGATCGCGGCCATCAAGGCCCTCGGCGCGATCGGCGGCGAGGGGCAGCTTCCGGCGCTCGTCGCCGTGCTCAAGAACTCCAGGGACGGCGGCGAACTGGCGGCCGCGCGGGAGGCGCTCACCGCCGCCTGCGCCCGCGACATGGGCGGACGCTGCGCCGACCTGGTCGCCCCCGCCCTCGCGGGCGCCGAGCCCGGCAACACCGTCGCGATGATCCGCGTCCTCGGCGCCGCCGGCAGCCGCAAGGCGCTCGACGCCGTGGCGGCCGCCGCGAAGAGCCCGAGCGCCGAGATCAAGGACGCGGCGGTCCGCACGCTCGCCGACTGGCGGGCGAAGGAGGCGGCGGAGCCGCTGCTGGAGATCGTGCGGACCTCGGAGAACCCGACGCACAAGGTGCTCGCGCTGCGGGGCGTGATCCGCCTCGCCTCGGCCAGGAGCCTGGCGGACGACGACAAGGTGCGGCTCCTCTCGGAAGCCATGAAGGCCGCCAAGCGTCCGGAGGAGAAGCGCGAGGTCCTCGGCGGCCTGGGGAGCACGGCGACGCTTGCCTCGCTTGAGATCGCCGCCGCCTGCCTCGACGACGAGGCGGTGAAGGAAGAGGCGGCCGCCGCGGTCGTCCAGATCGCCGAGAAGCTGGCGAAGCGGAACCCCGACGCCGTGCGCGACGCCGTCGGCAAGGCCCTCAAGGCCACGAGCAACGCCGGCGTCCGCGCCAGCGCCGAGAAGATCCTGGGACAGGCCAAGAAGGCGAAGTAGTGCTGCCGCGCCACCTTGATCATTGTGCGCGGCGGGTCTCCTGACCCGCCGCGCTGGCATGATTTGTTCAACCGGCAACAACTATCACAAAGGAGAGCATGATGCAGAGACGCGATTTCCTGGGCACGACGTGCCTGGCCGGCGCCGCGGCGCTGACCTCGCTGGCCGAGGCGGCCAAGGCCGCCGACGCGGGGCCGAAGGAGTGGATCGAGCTCAGGACCTACAAGGTCGAGGCCGGCGCGATGCGGACGCGCCTCGAGACCTTCCTCCGCAACGCCGCCATCCCCGCCCTGAACCGGGCCGGCGTCGAGACCGTGGGCGTCTTCAGCCCCATGGACGAGAAGAGCGCCGACCTGACCGTCCTTCTACCCTACAAGTCCATCGAGGCGTTTGCCGCCGCGTCGCGCAAGCTCCTGGCCGACGCCGACTACCAGAAGGCCGGCGCCGAGTCTCTCAACGCGCCGAAGAACGCGCCGCTCTACACGCGGATCGAGAGCTCGCTCTTGCTCGCCTTCGACAGCGTGCCGAAGGTCGAGGTGGCGAACAAGAAGGCCACGCGCATCTTCCAGCTTCGCACCTACGAGAGCCACAGCGACGTGAAGGCCCGGAAGAAGATCGAGATGTTCAACACCGGCGGCGAGATCGCCCTCTTCCGTAGCGTGGGCATGCAGCTGGTCTTCT
The DNA here is from genome assembly GCA_026387055.1 of Planctomycetota bacterium. Taxonomy (GTDB): domain Bacteria; phylum Planctomycetota; class Phycisphaerae; order FEN-1346; family FEN-1346; genus JAPLML01. The sequence goes on from JAPLML010000745.1 coordinate 7,183, forward strand.
TCGGCGAGTCGATCGTCGGCGCCAAAATGCCCAACCTGACCTACATGCTCGTCTTCGACGACATGGACGCGAACAAGGCAGCCTGGGACCGATTCCTCAAGGCCCCGGAGTGGGAGAAGCTCAAGAACGATCCCCAGTACGCCGACACCGTCTCGACCATCACCAACACGCTGCTCAAGCCGGCGGCGTTCTCGCAGATCTGAGCGCCGCTTGGGTTCGCCCATCGAGCCCGCCGCGGAAGCGGCGGGATACTACGCATGTGCAGGCGGGCATGTTGGCGCGCGGGCCGTAGCGCGGCGCCTTGTGCCCCGCGCAGAAACGCGCGGGGGATAACGCCCGCGCTGCGCACGAGTACTCCGTCGCACTTGGAGCTATCGGTACGACAAGCCGCGGCGCAACAAGGCCGCCGTGGGGTAGGCGTGCAGGCGACCGTCCAAGAACATGCCCAGGCAACAGCGGCCTGGGCATACCACCCTCGAAGGGAAACCGCTTACCCGCCGAGGCGGATCTGGGGCACGCCGATCGGCTGGAACTCGATGCCGACGAAGGACTGGCCCTTGTTCGCCTCCAGGTCGAGCCGCACCCGCATGATCCACCGGTGCAGGCGGCGCGACAGCACGACCGAGCTCTTGGCGTTCTGCTGCCGGTCCCAGTCGAACTGCTCCAGGAACGACACCCGCCACTTCTCGTTGATCTCGTAATCGGTGCTGATGAAGGTGATGGACGAGTCGGCGTCGGGGATGATCCGCTGGCCGACCGAGTAGCTCAGCCGCGGGGTGTGCGTGACGGTTGTGCCGATGGTGAACTTGTCGAGCGCGCCCTGGTCGAGGTTGAAGTTCGTGTCGGTCCAGACCGACATCACGTCGGTGACTTTCCAGTCCGAGAGCTGGCGGAGGTGGTTGAACGCGCGCTTGCCGTAGACGTCGATGTTGGGGAACTCGCGGTTGCTGTAGAACGTGGCCTCCAGGTCGAGGGTGAGCCAATCGACGTTGACGCGCTGGCCCTCGGGCCCCCGCTTGGTCTGGAGGCGGTTGCGCCAGCCGAGCTCGACGACGCCGGTGCCGTCGACGCCCTCGACCAGGGGCGTGCCCGCCTCCGTGACGTCGAAGGGGATGAGCTCGCGGCTGGGGGTGCTGACTTGGGCGGCGTACGCGGCGGCGTCGAAGGTCATGACGTGCCGCAGGCGGTGCAGGTCCCAGAAGTCGCTCTCGACGTTGTCGTAGACGCGCCAGGCCTGGGTCGACGCGCGGACGCCCTCCTTGGCGGCGAGGCGGAAGTCGCTGCCGCCGTCCAGCGTGTGCTGGAAGTAGGTCATCCGGCCCTCGACGAACGGCACGACGTTCACCACGCCGGCCTTCAGCGGCAGGTCCAGCTCGTGGATCGTGTCGGCGATGATCGTCGCGGGCGAGTCCCTCAGGACCCCCTCCACCGCCGGAAGGTAGGCGCGCGGGTCGTAGAGCAACAGGCCCTGTTTGTCCGGCCGGAACCTCGCCATCGAGATCTGGCTGTCCTCGAAGTACGTCAGGTGGTCTTTCCAGAAGCTGTGGCCGATCATCCGGTGCTCGACCTGCGGGAAGAACTCCGTCTGCGTCTGCCACTTGTTCAGCTGCGCCGAGGCCAGGATCGTCAGCGCCTGGTCCTTCTCCTGCTTCTTCAGGTACAGGAGCGTTTCCTGGGTCTTCCCGGTTTCGTCTTCCTTCTCGAAGTACTCGTGCAGGAAGTTGCGGTCGGAGATCTTCGAGAACTCCAGCGTCAGCTCCCAGTTCTGCGGCAGGTACTGGCGATGCCGCCACGTGGCGCGGTAGCGGTTCTCGGACGGGGGCTCGAAGTCATCCTCGCCGCGGCTGTCCTCGCCGATGTCGTGGATGAAGTAGGTGAAGAACTCGCCGTAGAAGCTCTCGCGGGCGTATTCCCCCTCGACGCCGAGGGCCGGGCCGCGCTTCTCCCAGAAGTCGGCGTCGAGGTACAGGTCGAAACCCTCGGGCACCTTCTCGATGCCCAGGAGTTTCATCAGGTGCCACTGGGTCACGAGGCCCGTGCCGCGGTTCCGGCGGTTCTCGATGCCGATGGCCCGCAGGGCGGTGTCGGCCTCGGAGACGTCGCCGGCCAGGCGCGGCCACCAGGTCACCGGCGTCTGGCGGATGCGGGCCTGGACGTCCTCGCCGGCGAACCGGACGCGGCGGTACTCGGGCTTCTCGCCCGTCTCGCCCCGCGGGGGCGTCAGGTCCGTCAGGGTCATCTTCGAGGAGCCCACGTCGTAATGCGGATCGGCGAACTCGCACGTCGTCATGTGCGCATCGGTGCCGACGAAGAGGCCCTGCGCCAGTTGCCGCACTTCCTTGGCGTAGTAGTACACCGGGATGTTGCGCAGCTTGCTGAAGGTGCGGATCTTCCGGCGCTTTCGGTTGGGCGGGCTTGGCCTCGCCGGCCGCCGCGCCGGCGGCCTGGCGGACCGCCTCTTCCGGCGTCCAGATCACCAGGTTATCTGATGCGATATCCATGTCTCCATAAACGACATAGACGCCGCCGGACCAGACGCCGATCCGCATCCCGTTCTCGACGAAGCTCGTGAAGTTCACCTGGCGCACGTCGTCCTGGGCGATGATCGAGATCTCCTTCGGCACGCCGGCTTCCTTGATGCCGGGGACCGGGACCTTCGGGCCGGGTTCGGGCGGCCGGACGACGCCGGTCGGCGTCTCGCGCCGGCCGCTCGCCAGGAACTCCTTGCGCAGCTTCTTCGCCCGCAGGTAGAGCTCCGAGCTGTCGAGCCTGGGCCGCTCCGGCTCGTCGGAGTGCAGATCCACCCGGCCGGCGATCTCCATCACGAGGTACACCGAGTCGAACTTCTCAACCTTGCCGGCGGCGTCCTTGAACTCGACGCCCGTCTCGGCATAGACGCCCAGGGTCGCCTTGCCGGTCTTCTTCTCGGCCTCTTCGTCGACCCAGATGCAGCCGTCGCGGGCGGTGAGCTGCTCCTTGGACGTCATGACCGTGAAGCCGTCGCTCACGAGGATCACCTGCACGCCGGGCGACTCGTACCACTTGTAGATGAGGCGGCCGGTCACCTGGATCATCGGCGGCGGAGGCAGAGGCTTCTCGCCATTGGAGGCGGCGACGGGCGGGGCGGCAGGCTTCTCGCCGGCGGGCGTGGCCGAGGGAGCGGCCGCCGCTGAAGGCGCCGCCTTCCCGACCGGGGCCGCCGCCACGGCCTTCTCGATGGCCGCCGCCACGGCCAGCGGATCGGCGGCGCGCGCAGTTACAGCCGCGACCGAGATCAGCCAGGCCGCGCCCACGAGTGTCGCCAGGATGGCGCTCTTGAGGTTCCTCACGTCGCTCCCGCGACCGGTTCGCGTGCTTTGGGCGCAGAAACACACTGCCAACCGCGAGTATAGGAAGCCCGGGAAAGAAGTGTCAACGAAAATGCCCGATTCAAAGGCGCGCGGGCTTGCCGAGCCCCAGTTAGTACTACAACGCCACTCAACCTCGTGCGCGGTGGGTCTCCTGACCCACCGCGCGGCAATTGCCACCGGGCGGCGAGATAACGGTCGCCGCGGCGACCGGGGCGCGTCGCCCCGCGGGTGGCACGTGTTACGGCGTCTTCGCCGGTTGCCCCGGCTGGGCCTGCTTCTCTTCCTCGAACGGGACTTCGCGGAACATCTCGCCCGGCTGATGGCCGGTGAACCGCTTCGGCTTCGGGGCCTCCACCACGGGCGTCGGCGGGGGCGGCGGGGGATCCGTCTTGGGGGGTTCGCCTCCGCCGCCCAGGACGATCAGGATGATAACCAGAAGGAGGAATGCCGCCGCGCCGCCGATGACGCCGATCAGGGCCGGGCTCATCCGCTTCGCACCCGGCGCCCCCTTGCGTCCCGCCACGAGAGGCGGCCGCGACGCCGGACCGTTCGGTCGGCGGACTCTCGCCGCCGGTTGCGGACCGCGGGCGCCCGGCTTGGGCGCGGGCGCCGATTTCACCGCGTGGGCAAGGGCCTCCAGACCATCGGCCGGCGGCGCGGCCTCCTGGGGCTCGTCCAGGCTCTCCGCCGTGGGGAGGACCTCCTCCACAGGCTGATTCAACTGGCGCATGGCCGCCGCCAGGGCCTCGGGGGCGCTCAGGGGCGCGGCCTCGGGCACCCGCGACTTCGACCCGCACTTGGTGCACTCGACCAGGCGGCCCGCCAGATCGTCCTCGACCTTGATCCACCTGCCGCACGGACATTGAAACTGGATCACCAACGCCCTCCCGCCC
>JAPLML010000337.1 GCA_026387055.1 Planctomycetota bacterium
GTGCAATCGATTGCAGATTGCAGATTGGAGATTGCAGATTGAGCGGTAGAAGCCAAGGGCGAAATGGGCAGCAACGCCGTTCATCAGGCGCAGGGCAACGAGAGCACGAAGCACGCGCCGCCCGCCGGCTGGAGTTCGAGCCGCAGGTCGCCGCCCATGTCGCGGGCCAGGCGCCGGCTGAGCGCCAGGCCCAGCCCGACGCCAGGGGCCGAGTTGGCCGCTTCCTGGGACGACTTCGAGAACGGGCGGAACAGCCGCCGCGCAGCGGCCGCCGAAATCCCCGGCCCATGGTCGCACACCTTGAGGACCGCGCCGCCGTCCGCCCGGCCGGCCACGAGGTGGATGCGCTTGTCCGTCGCCGCCGCCGCGTACTTGCACGCGTTGTCCACCAGGTTGAAGACGATCTGCTCGACGGCCGACGCGTCGGCCTTGACGGCCAGGCCGTTGTCCTCGGGCGCCTCGATCACGAGCTCCATGCGGGCCTGGGCCGCGCGCTCGGCCAGCCGGTCCCGCAGGCGGGCCACTAGGTCCCCCACCGGCACGATCTCCACCCGGCGCTGGACCCGGCCGCGCTCGAGCCGCGCGTAGGCGAGCACGTTCTCCACGAGGTGGCTGAGGCGCAGGGCCTCGACCCGGAGGGTCGCCAGGTAGCGGCGCCGCTTCTGGTCGTCGGTGACCATCCCCTCGGCCAGCATCTCGGAGTACATGCGAAAGGTGGTCAGAGGCGTGCGGAGCTCGTGCGTAACGGCCGAGACGAAGTCGCCGCGCCGCTCGCTCAGGGCCACGGTGCCCCAGAGCAGGAGCCCGACGGCGGCCGCCGCCAGGAGCACGCACCCCCACGCCACGGCCAGCGAGAGGGCGACGGGCGAGGTCTCCGCGGTCTCCGGCGCCGGCACCGTTCCCGGCACAAGGCGCACGGGCAGCGCCGCCAGCATCCGGGAGCGGTCCTCCTGGAGGGCGTCTCTGACGGGCACGAGGTCGGCGCTGGGCGCCAGGTCCTTCACCCCCGCCAGGAGCCACTGGCGGAGAGCGGGCCAGTCGAGCCAGGCGCCCTGGAGATACTCCTGGCCGCCCACGGTGACCCGCCGCGCCAGGACGAGTGCCTCGCCGAACCACATCGGCTTCATCACGCCCTCGGCCACGCTGCCGGCCATGAGGCGGTTGCTGATCTTGCTCTGCGTCTGGGCCTCGACGTTCATGCCCTGGAAGGTCTGGGTCCGGGCCTGCCACTCCTTGACGTTGCGCTCTTGCTGGACCATCTGCTGGGGGGGCTGGCGCTCGCTGGTCTGCGTCATGGCGCCCTGGGGCGGCGGCGGGCGGCCGGGCTCCTGCGACAGCGCCGCCGCGAGCGCGTCGGCGCCCACCTGCGTCCTCAGCCGGTCCAGGCGCGCGGCGGCGCGGGCGATGGCCTCGCGCGTGGTGTAGGCAACCGGGTCCGGCTCGGGGGGGCGGCGCACCGGCACCTGGGGCGACGTGAGATCGCCGGTCGGACCAAGCTGGAAGTGGAGGAGGATATAGGGCGACGTCTGGACCAGGAGCGGCGAGGGCAGGAAGAGCTCACGCTTCTGCGACACGTCGGGGTTGAACATCCGCTCGTACGCCCGCTCGGCCGAGTAGAACGCGGAGTAGACGAAGTACGGCCGGGCGCTTTCCTGTGCCACCAGGGGCGCCAGGGACGACTCCATCCGCCAGAGCGCCAGCCGCACGTTCTCCTCCTGGAGGGCGTGGCGGCGAGCCTCGGCCTCGGCCCGGTCGAGGCGCAGGACCTCCAGGCTGATCCAGCCCATGGCCGCCAGGACCACGGCCAGGCACAGCGCGAACGCGACGCCGATTTGCCAGGGGCGGTTCATATCACTTTGCCTTTGGGCGCCAGGCACACCCACAACACTCGCCCAGCAAGCTGGGCGGCTAAATGGGCATCGTCGCCGTGCCAGCGACAGCTGAACTTACGTATCGCTTGCGGCGGCGAACATGTAGCGTTTGCCGCGCACGGTCAGGAGGATCACGGGCTCGTCGGCGTCGTCGCGAAGCTTCTCGCGCAGCCGCGCGATGTGCATGTCGATGGTGCGCGTCTCGATGCCGCGCGGGTCCAGCCGCCAGACGCGCGTCAGGATCTCCTCGCGCGAGATGGCCCGGCCGGCGTTGGCGGCCAGGTAC
>JAPLML010000430.1 GCA_026387055.1 Planctomycetota bacterium
TGCCGCAGACGTTCGGCGCGTACGCCCTGGTGACGGACCTCGGGCCGGCGGGCCGGCAGTTCGTCACGTCAATCGTCCGCACCTTCCCGGCGTCGAACCAGCGGATCCAGTACCCGAAGTTCTGCCTCGACGTGCTGCCGCTGGACGTCCTGAAGCGGCTGGGCGTCCAGGCGGTGCGGCACGGCGTCGGCTACAAGGCGACCACCGACAAGGATTTTGACGCGTGGTTCGAGCGCGAGGGCGCGACGCTCAAGGAGTTCCAGGACGCCAACATCGCGGTCCTCTTCATGATCGGGGCGGGCGACTGGTCCCACGCGTGCCAGCCGCTCGGCCGCCCGCGCCCGTGGCTGAACGCGAAGGACGAGATGCTCGACACCAAGACCGACATCGCGTGGATGCCGGCGTGGGACGCCGACTTCGAGAAGTTCGTCCGCCTCTTCGCCCGCGCCTGCGGCTGGCCCAAGGGGCCGATCAACGCCTTCTCGCTCTGGAACGAGCCGTGGGAGGGCCTCTCGATCTCCGGCTGGGGCGCCGACATGCCGCGCTATCGAGACATCTACACTCGCATGGCCAAGGCGATCGAGGCCGCCCGGCGCGAGGACGGCGCCGACGTGCTCGTCGGCGGGTGCGATTCCACCTCCAACGCCCTCGACAAGCTGTTCGGCGACGGCTCCGACGCCTTCCTCCCGTGGTTCGACTTCGTCAGCATCCACTACCAGGGCATGGACCCCGGCTCGACGATCAAGGCGTGGGTGGACCGGAAGTCGCCCCGCGGCCGCGTCAGGATCTGGGACACCGAGAGCTGGGTCGCCAACACCGACGACCGCGTGGCGGCCGTGGTGGCCGTCAACCGCTCGGCTGGCTACGACCGCGCGATGGGCGTCTTCCACGGCAACATCGCCGAGGGCCGCGAGTACGAGATGCGCCTCGAGGGCGGCAGGAAGCAGCGGATCCGCACGACCGACGCGTGGTCGGTGGCCGCCGCCATCGGCGCCGCCACGCACTTCATCGGCGAGCGCGACTTCCGCGAGGTCCTCTTCACCAGCGGCCTGCCGTGGGTCCTGGTCTTCGACGGCCTCGCCGGCCAGGGCGGCAAGCCCGATCCCGAGGACGGCACGATCGTCGTCGTGGGCGACATCGGCGAGGAGTTCGGCCACGACGTGCTCCTCTTCCGCACCGCCCGCGGCCTCAAGGAGGCGGCGCACAAGGAGGAGCTGAAGAAGAAGCTCGCCGCCCTGCCCGCCGACGCCCCCGAGAAGGAGCGCGACGCGCTCGAGGCGGCCCTCGCCAAGGATGAAGTCCTCAGCGGCGCGACGATGACCCTGGCGGACGGCAGCGCCTTCCTGCGGCCCGCGCGGTTCTCGCTCTACGATTTCTACGGCAACCCCGTGCCCTCGAAGGGCGGGAGGATCACCGTCCCGCTCGACGGCCGCGGGTTCTTCCTCCGCGGCGACGGCAAGCGCGGCACGTTCGCCGACCTCTTGAAGGAGGTCAGGCAATCGCGGGTCGAGGGCATCGAGCCGCTCGCGACCGTCTGCCGCGACATGACCGCCCCCATCGCCAGCAGGCCGGCGCTGCGCCTGGCGCTGACGAACATCCTCAACCGCCCCGTCGCGGGCACGCTGACCGTGCGTCTGGGCGACCTCAAGGTCGAGCCCGCCTCGCAGCCGCTCGCCTTCGCCGCCCACGAAACCAAGGAGGTCGCGATCAAGGTGACGGGCGGCTCGCCCGCCCCCAACAACACGTATCCGCTGGCCCTCGCGTTCGACGCCGGCAAGGACGGCCGCGCGGTCCACGAGGAAGACATGCACGTCAACCTCATCGCCAGGCGGACGATCACGGTCGACGGCAAGCTCGACGACTGGAAGGACGTGCTGCCGCAGATCCTCTCGACGAAGGAGAAGGTCGGCCCGACGCTCACGGAGTTCGCCTGGCAGCCGTTCAAGAAGTTCGATGAGTCGGTGAAGAAGGGCCTGGCCGCCGGCTACGCGGCCTACGACGACGCCTGCTTCTACTTTGCCGCCAGGATCGCCGACTCGACGCCCGACGAAGGCACGTGCCGCTTCGAAACCCGAAACGACGACGAGTACTACTACCCCGAGGTTTCGTACCGCCTCGACCCCGACAAGACCCTCAAGAAGCGCGACGCGGTCTGGGAGGCGTCGACCGACAAGCCGTGGGCCCTCCAGAAGCCGGGCGACGCTCTTGATCGCATCGCCGCCGTCTGGGAAACCACCGCCCGCGCCCTGGCGATGGACGTGGAGCTGCCGAAGGACAAGCTCCACCAGGCGGCCTTCTACTTCATCGACAACGACCCCGACGGCCGGCGGAACCAGAAGATCGAGATCACCGACCTCGACTCGAAGAAGGTCCTCGATCAACGAGATATCAACAACTGCGCACGCGGCAAGTACGCCGTCTACCACCTCGCGGGGAACCTGCGGATCAAACTCTCGACGCGCAACTGGCTGGGCACGTCGCTCGCGGGCCTCTTCTTCGACCCCGCCGCGGGCGACGCGAAAACCGACGGCGCCGCCGCCCGGTTCCTCAGGTTCGACGACGACGCGCGCGGCAACTGGAAGGGCGCGTACGGCGCGGACGGCTACCACGTCATCGGCGCCGCCGAGAAGTGCCCCGTGTACGCCAAGGTGGTGCTCCTGGAGACCGAGGACCGGATCGCCATGACGTGGCCGGAGGGCGTCCGCCGCTACTCCTACCGCAAGGACCCGGACCTGCCCTCGGGCAACTTCCCGAACCACGACAACGTGCAGATCGGCTTCAACGTCCTGCCGGCGGCCGAGAAGCCCCTGTACCCCTGCCCGCCGGGGACCATGCCCGGGTACATCTCGACCCGCGACACCGACTACGAGTACGCCCTGAACGCGGTGGCCCCGAAGTACGGCGGCGGCACGGAGATCTGGCGCCTCGCCGTGCCGGGAATGCCGCGCAAACACTTCTACCCGCGTCAGGGCAAGTCGCCGAAGGACGGGCCGGTCAAGGACGGCAAGCTCGCGATGGCGCGCGACGGGACCACCCGGTTCGTCGAGTGCGCGATCCCGTGGACGGAGCTTCCGGACGTGAAGAAGCGCCTCGACGCGGGCCAGACGGTCAAGTTCTCCTTCCGCGTGAACGACAACGCGGGCGTCGGCTGCATGGAGCTCTCGCGCCGCCGCAGCGTCGCCAAGCGCAGCGGCTCGTTCCACGTCGACTGGGGCGAGCACTGGGCGAACGAGCTGGAATTTGCCTTCGAGAAGTAGAACGGCGGGAACCGGGAACCGGCAACCGGGGTGGAATACAGACTACGTTGACAACGGCATGAGATCGCGCCCGTTTAGCGGGGAGCCGGAGGCGACCGCGCCGCCGTTGCAGGCCGGGGGCGCCGCCTACTCGACCAGGTCTTCGACCCACGCCAGGTACTTGGCGAACGGCCCCGGCGCAAGAGCGTCGTACAGGCGGCGGTCGGCCGTGACCATCCGGCCTTCGATCCGCATCGCCAAGGCAACATACAGACAATCGTATATGCTACAGTTCGTGCGGACGGCAAGCTCGTAGGCGGAATCCAAGAGCGAGCCGGAAGGATGGGTCTGGATGGGAACCAGCCGGAGCGCCGCCCGGACTTTTCGCCCCTCGGCCGCCGCGATCTCCCGCCGCCGCACCCGCTTCCAGACCATGTTGTCAAACTCCACCAGGAGAAAGTCAGGGGCATAAAGGCGGTGCCGCGGCTCGAGCAGACGGAGGGCTTCCTCCCCATGGACTTCCGCAAAGAACCACTTCGCGGCCACGCTCGCGTCCACGACGTAGTCGCTCACCGGTCCCGGTCCTCACGGATGAGTTCGGCGCTGTCCGAGAATCTCCGCCCCCGGAACTGGGCCCGGATCCGGTCGACGAGCTCTCGCGCGCCAGCGGGATCCACGCGGGCCGCTTCCTCCAGGATCGCCCGGACCTCGGATTCCAGCGACCGCCCGCCCCTCCGCGCCCGCCTCTTGAGCCTCTCGACCACGGCTTTGCCGACGTTGCGAACCAGTATCTGCGCCATTCGAGCACTCCTCCCGCGTTCACGCTAGCATTATGATAGCACACGGCGCGGCAAAGTCAAGCCGACGCTGGATGATTCGATGCACTTCGACCGACGGTTCGCTCGGCCGCTACCCCGGCGGGCGGGGCAAGAGGTACGGCCGGCCGGTGGCGTCATCGCGGCGGACCTCGACGGGCGTCTCGTACACCGGCGAGAGGACCTCGGACCGGATCACCTCGTCGGGCTCCCCCGCCGCCGCCACGCGGCCGCGCGACACCAGGACCAGGCGATCCGCATACGCGGCCGCGAGGTTCAGGTCGTGGCTCACGCACACCACCGTCAGCTCCCGCTCCTTCACCAGCCGCCGCAGCAGGCCATAGATCGCGTGCTGGTGGCGGATGTCGAGGAACGACGTCGGCTCGTCCAGCAGCATCACGTCGGGTTCCTGGGCGAGGGCCCGCGCGATGATGACGCGCTGGCGCTCGCCGCCCGAGAGTTCCTCCAGGCCGCGCTCGGCGAACGGTTCGGCGTCCGTCAGGCGCAGGGCCTCGCGCGCGGCGTACCAGTCGCGCGCGGCCGCGAACCCCAGGGCCCCCGTGTGCGGCGAGCGGCCCATGAGCACCGTCTCGAGCGCCGTGAAGCCGACCGCCGCGAGGGTCTCCTGCGGCACGTACGCGATGCGCCGCGCGAGGGCCCCGCGCGGATAGTCCGCCAGGCGGATGCCCGCGAGGCGCACGTCGCCCTTCGACGGCGAGAGCAGGCCGATGAGAATCCTGAGCAGCGTCGTCTTGCCGCTGCCGTTCGGGCCGAGGAGGCACGCCAGCCGCCCGCGCTCGACGCCGAGCGAGAGGCCCGCCAAGACGCGCGGCCCGCGCGGATAGGCAAACTCCACGTCGCGGGCCTCGACGTAAGGCCCTGCCGTCAAGGCGCTTACCTCTTCCGTCATTGCCGCGCCGTGCCTCCGCTGCCGGGTGGCACGGCCCCGCGCCGTTGCGTGGCCGTGTTCTTCCCCGGCGCGATACGCATGGCCACGCAACGGCGCGTGGCCATGCCACCCTTGATTGGGGCCGCTACCGGATTTCCGCCGACCTGCGCCATCGCATCCTCAAGAGATAGATGAAGAACGGTCCGCCGCACATCGCGGTCAGGACGCCCACGGGCAGCGCCCGGTCGGTCGCGCCTTCCCACAGGCACGCCGCCAGGTCGGCCAGCACCAGGAACGTCGCGCCGAAGAAGAAGGCCGCCGGCACCAGGCGCCGGTGATCGGGTCCCAGGACCATCCGCAGCAGGTGCGGGCAGATGAGGCCCACGAACCCGATCGGCCCCGCCAGGGCCACCGATGCACCCGTCACGAGGCTGGCGGCCACGAACGTGACGATGCGCAGGCGCTCGACGGGCACGCCGAGGGCCCCGGCGGCATCCTCGCCCACGGCCACCAGGTTGAACCCTTTGGCGCACAGGGCGAAA
>JAPLML010000587.1 GCA_026387055.1 Planctomycetota bacterium
GCGGCTGGCACGCGTGGGACCAGTCGCCCGCCCCGATCATGAAGAGGACCGCGATGTTGGCGTCCTGGAACTCCTTGAGCGTCGCGCCCTCGCGCTCGAACCACGCGTCAAAATCCTTGTCGCTGGTCACCTTGTAGCCGACGCCGTGCCGCACCGCCTGGACGCCCAGCCGCTTCAGGACGTCCAGCGGCAGCACGTCGAGGCAGAACTTCGGGTACTGGATCCGCCGGTTGGCGGCCGGGAAGGTGCGGACGAAGGACGTGACGAACTGCCGGCCCGCCGGGCCGAGGTCCGCCACCAGGGCGTACGCGCCGAACTGCTCCGGCACTCTGGGGCGGACGGTCACGTTCGTGAAGCCCTTGGCCGGCAGATTCACGTCGATCTTCACGGACCCGGCGTCGGCGATCCTGAACATCTGGGGCACCCAGATGTCGCCCGGCCGGCCGCGCGTGCCGTAGGCGATGAGGTCCACCTTGCCGGCCGCCTGGATGGCCTGATCGGTGTTGTTGACGAGCTGGATGGTGAACGCCGGCTGCTCGCCCGGCCAGAGGATGTTCCCGGGGGCGCTCGACTCGATGAGGTGCGCCTGGTACGCGTAGCTCTTCTGGTCGAGCACCACGCCGAACGTTTCGGCGTAGCCGGGGATGCGGCGGCCCGTGACCATCTGGGCCGAGGCGGGGGCGGCGAGGATCGCCAGGGCGCCCATGAGCAGGGCAACGGTTGTCAGGCGTCTCACCGATTGGGCGGTGCTCATGCGTGCGGACTCCTTCTGCAAACGGGGCGTCACTCGCTCGACTCGCAACAGCCTATTCATCGGGGGTCGGAATGGCAAGCGAAGGTTGAAGGAAGGGACGGAGGGACGAAGGGACGGAGGGACGAGGGCAGACAACGCAACAAGGACGAACGGGCATGATTACCACGGGTTGGGGCATTGTTTTCCCCCATTGTTTTCCCCTTGGCGAACTCTGAGGGGCTGGTTACAGTACGTATGGGTTGTGCAATGCTTGCAGGAGGGTTTCACCATGGCTATCGCTCCGCTGGTCATCCTCGTTCTGGCAGCCATCGTGCTCGTGGGCCTGGCAGGGCTGGTCCTGCTGGTGGTCGGAATCATCAGACGGTCCGCGCCGATGTGGGTTTGCGGCATCATCGGCATCGGCTTGGCCGGCTTGGCCCTGCTGGCGGGCGTGGGCGTGGGCCTCTTCTTCGGCCTGCACGCCAGGCGCGTCACCGCCGTCCACGCCGGTCCTCGCGAAAGCGGCGACTACGTCCGGTTTGCCGATGGGCAGGCGACGGCGCGGGTCCAAGGTGTCGAGTTTACGGTCCTCGGTCCCGGCAGCGGCGGAGCCAGTTCCAGCGTGCGGACCAAGTCCGGCATAACCGTGTTTCCCCCAGGCACGTCCGAAACGCACGAGGTCAGGCTCGGCGAGGTGACCATTGTCGTCGAGAAGCGTGACAGCCGCCTGACCCTCTCGGTCAACGCAACCGATTACGGCCCCGTCAGCCGAGGCGACTCCGTCCTCATCAACGAAGCCCGCGAGGTCCTCATCAACGGCCAACGCCGCTTGCCGTGAGGCGAGAGGACGCTTCTGGATTGCATGAGGCAGCGACAGCAGCCGCGTGGCGACCTGCGGCAGCATTGTGGCGGGCCGGATCGGGGCACATGCCCGTCATTTTATGGAAACGAAAAGTGCCGTAACCTGTGTACGTGTTTGGCGTGGGTGGCACGGTCACGCGCTGTTGCGTGACCGTGCTTGCTTCCCCATGTGACCGTGCACGGCCACGCAACAGCGCGTGGCCGTGCCACCCGGCAATCTCGTGTCACGCTAAACACGTACTAACCTGTCAGGGTTACGGCACTTGGTTCCTGGTGGAGGTGAAGGGGTTCGAACCCATGACCTCCTGGATGCCATCCAGGCGCTCTCCCAACTGAGCTACACCCCCAGGGGTTTTCTTTGCGGCAATGCGATGATTATACCGCAGGCGGCGGCGAAGTCAACAAAGTGAAACGGGCGACGCCGCGGCGAAGGGACGCAGGCATCGGCAACGCGAAAGGCGACATAGAGCATGCAGGCCGTGGCAACGCCCCGGCGCGCCGCTTGAGTTCAATCGGGATGCGCATCTACTACTACGACGCCAGTTGACCTCGTGCGCGGTGGGTCTCCTGACCCACCGCGCGCCAATTGCCCCCCGGGCGGCGAGATAACGCAGGTGCGCGGCGGGTCGGGAGACCCGCCGCGCGAAGTGGCGTTGTAGTGCTATTTCTTCATGCCTTTCTCGATCAGCTTGAGGCACGCCGCCGTTTTCTTGAAGACCTCCTTGGGGTCCATCGCCCACACGTCCTTGTCGTAAAGCTCGATGGAGTAGTAGCCGTCATACTTGGTGCGGCGGCGGATTTCCGACAAGAGGGCCGCCACGTTGATCCGCCCTTCGCCGGGGAAGCAGCGGTGCTCGCACCCCAGGACCTCCATCGGCCGGTTCTGGGCGTCGTCGACGTGGACGAGAAACAGCTTCTTCTTCGGCAGCTTGTCCAGTTCCTCGACGTGGCTGGCGCTCGTGTAGTAGTGGCAGAGGTCCAGCAGCAGGCCCAGGTTCGGATGGTCGGCCCGGCGCACCAGGTCGATGCACGTGCCCAGGGTGCCGTTGACGGGTAGGCCGCCGATGAATTCGAGGTTGAGGCGGATGCCGCGCTCCGCGGCCATCCGGGCCACGTTCCGGAGTTTCTCGCCCAGGCGGTCGAGCTCGACCGCGGCGTCGGGCCCGCGCCTCCCGAGGGCGACGATCGTCAGCGACGGCGCCCCGAGCGCCACGGTCACGTTCATCCGCTCCACCAGCTCGTCGTACTCGTGCTTCGAGTCGTGGTGCTCGCTGTCGGTCCAGACGACGGCCGGGGCGACGCCGATCGGTTCGGCCCCCGCGTCGCGCATCTCGCGCCCCAGGTCGGCGCACGGGCGGCCCTTCTCCATGCAAGCCTTGACCTTGTCGAACCAGACCTCGACGGCCTTCCACTTGTACTTCTTCCACAGGGCGACTTCCTCGTCCCATCCGAGGTTCATCACGGTGGCGCTGTTGAACGCCCATTTCAGTTTCATGGGGCCTCCTCCTGCTGGGTGGCATGCCCACGCCATCCGTTGCGTGGGCAGGCATGCTCACTGGCCGGACGCTTCTCCGGGCGACGTCGGCCCGGGCATGCCATCCACCTTCAGTAAGACTTCTTGGATGTAAAGGGCATCTCGGGTCGCCCAGCGCAGGAGCATTGTCCCCGGCCCGCCGCGCGTCCACTCAATGTCGCTGAACGGATGCGGCGCGGGAAACGTGACTTCCGGCGTCCACCCCTTGCCGGCGCGGGCCACGATGTGCATCGATCCATTGCCATACCACGCCAGAAGCGCGCGCCCCCCGGTGTCGCTTCGCAGCACCGGCATCGAGCCCTGCGGGGCCAAGACTTCCGGCGGGCTCAGGTTCCAGCCCGTCTTCCGGGCGACCTGCACCATCTTGGCCTGGGGGTTCCACCACGTGACGAACTTCGTGTCCCGCGCGTCCACGGCCATCGAGGCCCTGTCGCCGGCCGAGAGGTTCTCGGGTGTCAGGCGTTCAAGCGCCGACCAGGCCTTGCCGTCCCACGCTTGGCAGCCGGCGTAGTGGTTCCCGAGGCTGAGCCACGTGAAGGGGAAGATCTGCGCTGCGAGGTAAACCTTGCCGTCCGGCTCAGCCGTCAGTCGCGGGTCGCCCATGCAATACCTGCCGGGGCCAGTGGTGGGGGCGGGCGGGGTCCAGGTGCGACCATCGAAAATCATATGCCAGGTCTTTTCTGCGGCCGCGCCGTGGACGTGAATGAACCCGATGGAATACGACTCCTCGGGTTTCAGCGGGCCCTGGTACACCAGGTGCACGTTGCCGCGAGAGTCCGTGCAAACCGTCGCTTGGGCGTGGCTGAAGATCGCGAGAGTGACCAGGAGTTCGGGCTTGGTCCACGCCTGGCCTGTCCACCGCGTGAAGAACAAGCCCTTCTCGCCAGGTTTCTCGCTCCCGAGGTCTTCCCAGACGACGACCGGGTTGCCGGAACCGTCGACGGCGCCGGCAGGACCGATGGGCTCCACCTTCGAGCACGGTGCGACATCGGCCCAGGGCGTCCAGCCTTTGCCGTCGAACCTGGCGAAAGTGACGGCGCCACTACCGGTTTTCTCGTCGCGCCTCACATGGCAGAAAGCCCAGAGTTCGCCGCGCGGACCGGCCAGCACGATCGGGTCCCAGCTCCGCGAAGGCTTGTCGATACGCCACTGCCTGCCGAGGGTGATCTCGACTTTCGTCGGTTCGCGGGGTGCCGCGTCCTGATGCCCACGGAACGCAGGCTGCGAGCATGCCGCCGCCAAGGTAAGCGTGGCGATGGCGCTCAGGGCCAAGAGGGGGGCGTTACGGCCGGCGCTCATTTCTCTACTCCCTTCCGAAAGTGCGGGAACTTGAAGGCCGAAGGGCACAGCTTGCTCACGGCGCACCGGTCGCACGCGGGTTTCTTCGCCGCGCACACCGCGCGGCCGTGAAAGAGCACCGCGTGGCTGAAGCTGGACCACATCGCCTCAGGCAACAGGGCCATGACGTTCTGCTCGATCTTGTCGGGCCGGGTGTTCTTCGTCAGGCCCAGGCGCCCGCTCAGGCGGATGAAGTGCGTGTCGGTGATGATCGCCGGCAGCCCGTACGCCGCCGCCCGGACCACGTTGGCAGTCTTGCGGGCGACGCCGGGCAGTTTCACGAAGTCCTCCATCTCCACCGGCACCTTCCCGTGGAAGTCCTTGAGGAGCATGCGGCTCATGCCCTGGATGGCCTTGGCCTTGTTGCGGAAGAAGCCGGTGGACTTGACGGCCGCCGCGAGCGCCGCCGTCGGCAGGGCGGCAAAGGCCTCGGGCGTGTTGGCCCGCTTGAAGAGGTCGGCCGTCACCTTGTTGACCGTGTCGTCGGTGCACTGGGCGGCGAGGATCGTGGCCACGAGGAGCTCGAAGGGCGTGGTGAAGTCGAGGCGGCACTTCGCGTCGGGGTATTCCCTGATGAGGCGCTCGGCGATCTGGAGGGCACGCCTGCTCAGGGCTTCCTTGGAGACCATGGGTTCCCCCTTCTCAGCCGGGGCCGCAGGCCGCATTATACCACGCGGGGGCAACGGCTGTCATTTGTCAGTGGTCGCTTGTCATCACTTTGCGCGGCGGGTCTCCCGACCCGCCGCGCACCTGCGTTATCTCGCCGCCCGGGGGCAATTGCCGCGCGGTGGGTCAGGAGACCCACCGCGCACGAGGTTAAGTGGCGTTGTAGTATTACCCATTTCGCATTGAAACGCGCCCAGCAAGCTGGGCGGCCAAATGGTTGTTGCCGTTGTTGCCCCTTGCGAAACGGGGGCGGGGCGATATAATGACAAGCGATGACGGGTCAAGACGCATACGCTTATTAGGGCCGGGATAATCCACGGGGCGAAGGGTGCGCGCCGGGCGCGTGACTTCGCCCCGCGTATTTCGGCCTCGTGTGGAGGCGCCCATGGGCGATATCGAACCGAGGAAGGGCGAGACGCTGGCCACGCGGCTCGGGCAGCTCGACAAGCGGGTCGAGCAAATCGACGCGCTCGTCTCGACGCCCGAGGTCGCGGGCGAGCCGGCCAAGATGGCCGCCCTCATGCGCGAACGCGGGCGCCTGGCGGGCGTCGTCGAGCCGTACCGCCGATGGCGCGCCGCCCGGGAGGCCCGCCGCGAGGCCGAGGAGATGCTCAAGACCGAGGGCGAGGATCCGGAGCTGCGGGCCATGGCCGAGGCCGAGGCCAAGCTCCAGGGCGATCTGGAGCGGCGGCTCCTCGGCGAAATCCAGCAGCGACTCCTCGACCGCGAGGAGGGGACCGACGCCACGCGCATCATCCTCGAAATCCGCGCCGGCACCGGCGGCGAGGAGGCCGCCCTCTTCGCCCGCGACCTCTACCAGATGTACCAGCGCTACGCCGATTCCAACGGATGGAAACGCGAGAGCCTGAGCTCGAGCGCCACCGCGCTCGGGGGCTTCCGCGAAATCGTCTTCGCCCTCGAAGGCCCGGACGTGTTCCGCAGGATGCAGTTCGAGTCCGGCGGGCACCGGGTCCAGCGGGTGCCGGAAACCGAGGCCCAGGGCCGCATCCACACCTCGGCCGCCACCGTGGCGGTGATGGCCGAGCCGGAGGCCCTCGATATCCAGCTCAAGGAAGAGGACCTCATCGTCGAGACGATGCGCTCGAGCGGCCCGGGCGGGCAGAAGGTCAACAAGACCTCCTCGGCCGTCCGCCTCACGCACACCCCGACGGGCCTGGTGGTCCACATGCAGGACGAAAAGAGCCAGCACCGCAACCGCGAGAAGGCCCTGCGTATTCTGACCGCCCGCGTATTCGAGCAGTACGAGTCGAAGAAGCGGGCCGAGCGGGCCGCCGACCGCAAGTCGAAGATCGGCTCCGGCGACCGCAACGAACGCATCCGCACCTACAATTTCCCGCAGAACCGCCTGACCGACCACCGCATCAACTACACCACCTACACGCTCGACCGCGTCATGCAGGGCGAAAT
>JAPLML010000030.1 GCA_026387055.1 Planctomycetota bacterium
CTCGCATAAAGTGCAACCCCCGCCCGCGGGGGTGACGGTTAACCGGATGGGTGGCCATGCCACCCTCAACCACGAAGGAGCCATCCATGCCGCCGTCTGTCGGAGTCGTTGCCATCCTCTTTGCCCTGCTGGCCGCTACCTGCGTCGCCGCCGCCGAGAGCGGCGTGCCCGCGGCCGCCCTGCGCCCGCCGTCCGTGCCGCTCGTGGCGTGCGACCCGTACTTCAGCATCTGGTGCCCGGCCGACCGGCTGACCGATACGTGGTCGGTCCACTGGACCGGCAAGGTGAACGCCCTCCAGAGCATGATCCGCATCGACGGCAAGCCCTACCGGATCATGGGGCCGATGCCGAAGGACGTGCCCCCGATGCCGCAGGTCGGCCTGGAGGTGCTCCCCACCCGCACGATCTACCAGTTCGAGGCCGACGGCGTCCACGTCGCGCTCACATTCATGACGGCGGCGCTGCCGCAGGACCTGGAGGTCCTCGCGCGGCCGGTGACGTACCTCACGTGGGACGTACGGGCCACCGACGGCAAGTCGCACGCCGTCAGCCTGCACTACGACAACAGCGCCGAGCTGGTCGTCAACACGCTGGAGCAGCAGGTCGTCTGGTCGCGCGAGAAGATCGAGGGGCTGAGCGTTCTTCGCATGGGCTCGAAGGACCAGCCTGTCCTGGCGAAGCACGGCGACGATCTGCGGATCGACTGGGGCTACCTCTACGTGGCCGCACCGCAGGACCAGGCCACTCGCTGCGCCGTCGCGCCCGACAAGCCGGCGCGGGAAGGTTTTGCCGCGGGCCGCACATTGCCCGACCGCGACGACGATCGGATGCCCCGCCCCGCCCAGGAGGACTGGCCCCTGGCGGCGTTCGAGTTCGACCTGGGCAAGGTCGACGCCAAGGGCGCGTCGCGCTGGCTCATGCTCGCCTACGACGACGTCTACTCGATCCAGTATCTCGGAACGAACCTTCGCCCCTACTGGCGCCGGAGCGGCGCCGAGGCGCCGGACCTGCTCAAGGCGGCCGCCAAGGACTACCCGGCGCTCGCCGCCAAGTGCAAGGCGTTCGACGAGGAGCTCATGGCCGACCTCGCGAAGGCCGGCGGCCAGAAGTACGCCCGCCTGTGCGCCCTCGCGTACCGGCAGTGCCTCGCGGCCAACAAGCTGGCGGCCGACCCCGGCGGCCGGCCCCTCCTCTTCCCGAAAGAGAACTTCTCGAACGGCTGCATCGCGACGGTCGACGTCCTGTACCCGCAAGGGCCGCTCTTCATCCTGATGAGCCCTGCCCTCACCCGGGCGATGCTCACGCCCATCCTCGACTACGCGGGCTCGCCGCGGTGGAAGTTCCCCTTCGCCCCGCACGACCTCGGCCAGTACCCGCACGCCAACGGCCAGGTCTACGGCGGGGGCGAGAGGACCGAGGAAAACCAGATGCCCGTCGAGGAATCCGGCAACATGATCCTCCTGGTGGCGGCGCTCGCCCAGGCGGAAGGCAGCGCCGACTTCGCCGCCAAGTACTGGCCGGTGCTGGAGCGGTGGGCCGAGTACCTCAAGAGCAAGGGCCTCGACCCGGAGAACCAGCTCTGCACCGACGACTTCGCCGGGCACCTTGCCCATAACGTCAACCTTTCGGCCAAGGCGATTACGGCCCTCGGCGCCCACGTCAAGCTCTGCGAGATGCTCGGCAAGAAGAACGAGGCGGGGGCCTATCGCAAGACCGTCCAGGGCTTCGCCGGGAAGTGGGTCGAGATGGCCGACGATGGCGACCACTTCCGCCTCGCCTTCGACAAGCCCGGCACCTGGAGCCAGAAGTACAACCTGGTGTGGGACCGCCTCCTCGGCCTCGGCCTCTTCCCCGCGGAGGTGACGCGCAAGGAGATCGCGTTCTACAAGAAGGTGCAGAAGCCGTTCGGCCTGCCGCTCGATAACCGCCAGGACTACACGAAGCTCGACTGGGTGGTGTGGACCGCGTCGCTGGCCGACTCGCAGGCGGACTTCGAGGCCCTCGTCGACCCGGCGTACCGCTTCCTCAGTGCCACGCCCCAGCGCGTGCCGATGACCGACTGGTACTGGACCACCGACGCCCGGCACAAGGGGTTCCAGGCCCGCTCGGTGGTCGGCGGCGTGTTCATTAAGATGCTCTACGACAAGGACACGTGGAAGAAGTGGGCCGGCCGGGCGGGGAAGTAATGCAGTATGGACACCGACTGATGAGAACGTGCGTCGCGTGCATTCTGATCTCGGCGTCCTGTCTCTTGTGCCTCTGCGCCGCGGCGGCGGCGGAGAACCCGTCCTTCAGCGGCATCTTTCCTCACGTGGCGGTGACGAACGGCGGCGCCAACGAAAGCGCCATCGGCGCGGTCGTGCTCTGGGCAGATCGGTTGTGGTTCCTCACCTACCCGGCCCACGTCTTCAAGGGCGGAAACGACAAGCTCTACACCCTCGACGCCGACCTCAACCTCGCCGCGCGGCCGGAGAGCGTCGGCGGCACACACGCCAACCGCATGATCCACCGCGAGTCCAACCAGATGATCATCGGGCCCTATCTCGTTGACGCGAAGGGCGGCGTCCGCGCCATTCCGCCCAGCGTGATGCCCGGCCGCCTGACCGCCACCGCGCGGCATCTCACGGACCCCGCCAACAAGGTCCTCTTCATCACGATGGAGGAGGGGTTCTACGAGGTCGACGTGCGCACGCTCGACGTGAAGGTGCTCCACCAGGACCGGAACGTGGGCGGGGGCGATCTCCTTCCGGGGGCGCACGGCAAGGGCGCCTGCACCGGGCAGGGCCGCCTCGTCTACGCCAACAACGGCGAGGGCGGCGTCCTGGCCGAGTGGGACGGCAAGGGCGACCTCGGCGATCCGAAATCCTGGACGATCGTCGACAGGAACAAGTACACCGACGTCACCGGCCCCGGCGGCATCTACGGGGCGACCGCCGAGGAGGCCCCCATCTGGGCTCTCGGGTGGGACGCCCGCTCGGTGCTGCTCAACGTCCGCGACGGCGGCCGGTGGACCCGCTTTCGCCTCCCCAAGGCCAGTTACACCCAGGACGCCGACCACGGCTGGTACACCGAGTGGCCGCGCCTGCGCGAGGTCGCGGGCGGACATCTCCTTATGAACATGCATAATATGTTCTATGATTTCCCGAAGACCTTCAGCGCCGCCAGATCCGGCCATCTCCGCCCCATCTCAACGTTCCTCAAGATGGTGGTCGACTACGCGGCCTGGGGCGACCACCTCGTGATGGCCAACAATGACGCCTCCCGGCAGGGCAACCCCCTGCTGGGATGCCCGCAGTCGAACCTGTGGTTCGGGGGGTGGGAGGCAGGGCGAACGCATCTAAATTCTGAGCACTCGCAGAAGGTACGCTTCGTCCCAGCCAGCCTTGAGGCGTTTGCATTTGATGCCGACCTTTGTGCTGTGTTCTTGCTTCAGCAACATCAGGGCGATGCGGCGGACGCGG
>JAPLML010000748.1 GCA_026387055.1 Planctomycetota bacterium
GTGGTGGCTCACCGCAAGGGTCAGTCGATGGCGACATTCACCGAGCCGAAGTTCGAGGCGTTCCGCGTCTTTGCGACCGGCCGCGACGTGGAGCAGTTCCGGGCCGAATTCCTGAAGCAGCACGCCGGCGTGACCTTCCGCATTTGGCGAGGACCGGAGCAGATCACCGCCCGGACGATCGCGAAGGCCCGCCTTGTCGGCGAGTGCGGGCCCTTGACCGCGTGGAACTCCGGCTATCATCAGGACGATACCGCCAAGCAGCCGCCCCTGCGGTACCGCGTGACCGACGGCGGCGAACCCGTGCCGTGGGGCACGGGCCTCTATGCCCATAATCCGTCCGAGGCCGGGCGCGCGTGGTATGCCGTCACGGTGGCGGTCGGCGGCGAGGAGGACTTCGATCAACTCGACGGCGGCAACGCCGCTGCCGACCCGGTCGAGGAAACCGTCGGCATGGGCGAGCCCGTGTTTCAGTGGATGGAGCAGCCGAAGGAGTGGATGTACCGCCAAGGGCCGCTCACGCGGCTGATCTACACGCGGTGGGAATCGTGGCCTCACGCTTCCACGCCGAGCACGCCGATCGATTACCTCGTGGCGATGGGCGACGAGCCGCCGCCGGCCCCGCTTCCGCGCGAGCCCGAGCACCGGGCCTGGAAGGTCGAGCCCGCGCCGGTGGGGCTGCACCTGCACTGCTGGGGTGGGAGCCTCAACGGCGGATACGGCTGGTGGCACAACGCCCACCGCGGGGCGGTGCTCATCGCCTCGAACCAGGTCCCCTACGACTGGTGGACGGGCTACCACGAGCGCCGCGGTACCGCCAGGACCTTCGGCGACGGCCGCGTGCAACCGTTCTCGATGAACCGGATGTTCGGCTTCCTCGAGTGGGCGTCGAGGCAGTGGCAGGAGTCGCCGGCGCCGCTGCGGACGCACTGGCGCCAACTCGACCTCACGCGGGTCTTCACGGCCGGCAGCTCGATGGGCGGCGCCGGGGCGCCGATGTTCGCGGTCCGCTACGGCGACCGCGTCGCCTGGTGCGTCGCGTGGGTGGGCGTGCACGTGCCGGAGCTGAGCCCGCAGTTCCGCGGCTCGTACGAGGGCAGCTACGGTCCGCGAGACGCCGCCGTCACGATGCCCGACGGCCGGACGTCGCCGTGGGACTGGTTCTCCGACGTATGGTGGCTTCGAAATAACATCAAGGCCGAGACGGGCTTCATCATGGCCTCCAACGGAAAGGACGACGGCGGGATCGGATGGAAGCAGGCGTGGCAGTTCGCGCGGGCCCTCCAGGAAACGCGCCGCCCGCACCTGTTCAACTGGGGGATGAGCGGACACGGCACGCGCACGCTCGTGGGCGCCAACTTCGACCTCGACGTGCGGACGGACCAGTCGCTCCCCGCCTTCACCAACGGCACCTTGGACGGCAACCTCGGCACGGGCATCCTCAAGACGAAGGAGGAGATGGAAGCCGAGAGGAACCGCCTTGCGGAAGAGGCCACGAAAGCGGGCAAGGACCCCAAGCAGGTCCGCGTCTGCCCGACCGACGGCGACCCCGAAGGGGCCTTGAACGCCCACCTCGGGTGGCAGACCGAGGACGTGGTCGACACCCCCGGGGCGTGGGAGGTGACCGTAATTCTGAAGGAGTCCGCCCCGAAGGATTCCTGCCGCGTGGACCTGACGCCTCGCCGTCTCCAGAGATTCCGCCCGCCGGCCGGGGCGAAGTTCCGCTACACCGTCACGGACGTGGCAGCCGGCAAGGCGCTGGCGGAGGGTTCTGTGGTCGCGGACCCCTACGCCCTCCTGACGCTCAAGCAGATTCCGCTCGTCAAAGGCAAGAACCGCGTGCGCATCGTGCCGGAGAAGTAGTACTACAACCCCACCTAAGCGTTCGTAAAGGAACAAAATAAAGTATTGTGCCGTGTCGAGCCGATATTTGAAGCATGATCGACACGAAGCCTATCTGCCAGAGGTACTCGGTGATTAAGGGACTGCTGGACGAGCGGGCCAGGCGTCTGTGGG
>JAPLML010000153.1 GCA_026387055.1 Planctomycetota bacterium
TAGATCTGCGAGCCGAGCACGGGTTCCTTGGCCGCGATCCACGGCCGGTCGTAGATCGCGTGGAAATCCTCGCGCAGGTTCCTGTTGTCCGATCCCGTGGCCTGCCAGAGCCACTTCACGTTGGCGGCCAAGTCGGGGTTCGACGGCGCCAGAGCCCCCGTGCCTTCGAGCGCCTCGAAAACGAAGCCGGGTGGGCTGTTGTGGATGCCCATGAACAGCCGCGAGCCTACCCGCGGATCGACCGGCGTGACCTGGTCCAGGGTCGCCCGCCACGTGGCGGCAAGACGTTTGCGGAAGAGATCGAGGTTGGCCGGCCTGGTGGCCTCCCAGGCAGCCATGTCACGGTTCACTTTGCTGAACGCGTGCATCTGGTACGCCGCGCCGTGCTCGAACCAGTCGCCACCCGCCGAGGTCATGTGCCCGAACTTGTAGTCGCACCATGCGGCCCAGTAGTCGCACCACGCCTTGTGCAGCGGGTGGTCGACGAGAAGCGCCGCAAGCAGCGGACCGTCGAGTTGGCGCGCCACACCCATGTTCGGGTTGCCGTGATGCGTCCCGGAGCCCTTGCTCGTTACGTCGCCGTCGGCGTAGAGATACGCCGCGAGCGCCAGTTGTGCGCGGAGCGCGGCCTTGTCCTCCGCCGGAAGCCCCGGCCACGAGAGGACATCCTCGGCCATAACCCAGTACCAGTTGTAGTTGTGGTGATGCCCCATCGCGGGCGTGGTGAGGATGTAGCTAAGGGCTGAGGGCAGATGCTTCCTCAACTCCGCCACCTCGGCCCTGGCACGCGATTCATCGCCTGTGACTGCGTAGAGCTTCGCGAGGCCGTCCTTGACGGGCGACGTCTGCCACTCCTTCCGCATCCGCTCGACCTCGTCCGGCCGGAGGAACAGGCGCGGGTAGGCCGTCTTCCGGTCATCCCACGACAGCACGAGGTCCTTGTACCGGTCGAGCCCCAGGATCCCGTAGAAGACGCGAGCGCGGAAGAACGTGCCGTCGCCGTGGTGCGACCCCTTCGGCTCGCGGTCAACCGCCGCAAGCTGGAGGCCCCAGACGCGGCGGCCGAAGGTCTCGGGCAGGCTCGGGTCGTGTTCGTGCATCGAGAACGGCGACGACTCACTGGTGATCTCGGCGAGCCACGAGAGCGGCCGGCACCCGATCGGGAACAGCACGGCCAGCGCCGCCCCGCCGCTCCAGACGGGGAGGTTGTTCGGACGCCGCCACGCCCCCTTGTGGAGCAGGACGACGCCGGCCAGCGTCTTGTCCGCGGACAGGCCGACGTAATGCGCCTGGTCGCCGCTCCAGTTGCTATCGGGGGCGAGGAGGCGGCAGACGTGGTGCTCGCCGGCTTTGGCCTCGCCGGGCTGCTTGCTGGTGCCGCCGGTGCCGTAGCCACCGCCGCCGGACTTCACGTCCTTGGCGGCAAACTCGGCGAGCGGCTTCGTCTCGACGTTGTAGCCGCCGTTACCCATGCCTCGGATCCACTCCGCCTGCTGGGGCTGCCAGCCGGCGGCAAGATCGAGTTCCCACCCCGCCTCCTGCGGCGCGCCCTTGAGGTCGTACTCCTCAATCACCTCCGCGATGGACTTGCGCGCGTCCACGCGGACGGTGCAACGATAGGTGCCGCCGCCGGCGTAGTCGATCTCGTACCGGACCTCGGCGCGCACCGGGCCTGCGGCCACCTGGACCACGCGGAACGCCTCGGCCCTGGTCTCGCCCAGCATCCGGCCCGCGCCGCACCACGGCCCGCCCGCGGACTGGAAGGCGAGGATCGGCGGCGGGAGGTCCTTGGTCGCGACGCCTTTCCGCTGCTGGGCCT
>JAPLML010000458.1 GCA_026387055.1 Planctomycetota bacterium
TCGACCAGGTAATCGCACGTGGCGTAGTTCCAGAAGGTCCCGATCCGCCAAGGCCCGGCCATCTTGGGGGCCGACAGGCTGAGGCCGCACCATCCGTGAGTCGCCTCGGTCGCGCCTTCCTGCATGTGCTGGCCCCAGCAGAAGACGAGCTTCTCGACCGTGTGCCCGGGACCCTTGGGCAGGACGGCCAGTCCGCAGCGGTAGATCTCGTAGTCGCGGAACAGGCCCCCGCGGATGTCGCGGAACGGCTGGAGCGTGCGGGCCTTGGGCAGTTCCTCCACGTTCTTGGTCCGCGAGATGACCGGCGCGGGAATCGTGATCTCCGACACCCACGCCTGCGGATCGTTGCCGACGCCGAAGATCGACCCCGGGTGCCCGTCGCTCGGCCCCTGCGGATCGCCGCCCGCGTGGTAGGCCAGGGCCTCTCCGCTCCATTCCCAGGACGAGCCGCCGGACTCGTCGGGCAGGCGAAACGCGCCGGCGTACACCATGTCCGAGGGCTGGAGGCGTTTGGGCGGCGGCTCCGCGCCGCCGAGGGCCGTGGTGCAGGCCGGGACCAGAACAAGAGCCATGAGAAGACCAGCGGTCGACCTCATCGTCAGTCCCCTTCTGAAGTGACCACCCTTGAAGAGTAATCTGCCGCCGCCCGGCCGTCAATAATCCTTTACGCAGCAAGAGGGGTGCACCTTCCTCCCAAGGCGGCGCCACAACCCGGCGGAGGACAAGAAAACTCGCAGTGTGGGGACGGCGTGTATAATACCAAGGAGCCAGCGACCAAGGGTGTGAACGTGATCAGCATGAAGGAAATCCGATCCACCGCCCGCCGAATCGCTCAGGAGTTCCGACCCGAGCGCGTCGTGCTCTTTGGTTCCTATGCTGCCGGCACGGCCACGGAGGATTCGGACGTCGACCTCCTGGTAATCCTGCCTTTCCGGGGGGGGAGTTTCCGCAAGTCCCTCGAGATCA
The DNA here is from genome assembly GCA_026387055.1 of Planctomycetota bacterium. Classification (GTDB taxonomy): domain Bacteria; phylum Planctomycetota; class Phycisphaerae; order FEN-1346; family FEN-1346; genus JAPLML01. Next base: position 967 of record JAPLML010000458.1, read on the forward strand.
TGAATCGCATCGACGTTCGGTTTCCCTTGGACCTCTTGGCCCGAAAGCCGGCCGAGGTGAAACGCCGCTACGCTCAAGGCGACCCGCTCGTTCGCGAGGCCCTTGACTGGGGCAAAGTGCTCTATGAACGAAACGGTTAAGGAGTGGATTGCGAAGGCGGAAGCGGACTTCGTGACCGCGGGTCGCGAACGGCGGGCCAGAACGAGCCCTAACTACGATGCTCTTTGTTTCCATGTGCAACAAGGTGTCGAGAAGTTGATGAAGGGCCTGCTGATCCTGCGGGGCGTTGTTCCGCCCAAGACTCACGACCTTGTGCGCTTGGACCAACTGCTTTGCGCGGCGTGCCCGGACTGGTCCTGGCCGGTCGAGGAATTGCGTTTGGTGTCCCGGGCGGCGGTTGTCTTCCGCTATCCTGGCGAATCCGCCACGCGGAAAGATGCGGTTGAGGCCCTCGAACTGGCGAGACGGATGCGCCGGAAACTGCTGTTGCTCCTGAAGGGGGACTCCCGGCGCACGCGCGCTTGAGCGGCGAGGCCCGTCGTGGCGCACGTCAGAGGTTCTCGCCGAAGAGGAACGCGCGGGCGAAGCGGTCGGCGATTTCCTGGTTCGTGTAGATGAGGGGCAGGAGGAAGGCGGCGTTGACGTTCGGCATCTGGAGGTAGGCGGCCATCTGCGTGCGCCAGAGATACTTAAATGTTAATAGCTCGTCCTGGCAGTGGGCCTTGCCGCCGCGGTCGGCCTCGAGGGCCTTGAGGATG
>JAPLML010000590.1 GCA_026387055.1 Planctomycetota bacterium
TAACATTGTCTGGTGAGGCTCCCTCGTGAGCAGAATCCAACTGGGCTTTCTGGGTGCGGGCAACATGGCCGAGGCGATCGCGCGCGGCATCCTCGGGGCCAAGCTTCTCGCGCCCCCCGAGATGCTCGCCGCCGACGTCCAGGAGCGCCGCCGGCGCCTGTTCCAGGAGGAGCTCGGCATCCCCGCGCGCGAGGATAACGCCTCGGTCGTCGACGCCGCCCCCACCCTGCTCGTCGCCGTCAAGCCCCAGCAGTTCGACGGCGCCTTGGCCGCCCTCGGCAGCCACTTCGGACCGGGGAAGCTCGTCCTCTCCATCTGCGCCGGCATCTCGACCGGCCACGTCGAGGAAGTCCTCGCCCCCGGCACCCGCGTCGTCCGCGCCATGCCCAACACGCCCATGCTCGTCGGCCGCGGCATGGTCGGCCTCTCGGCGGGCAAACATGCCACCGCCGAGGACCTTGCCGCCGCCGAACGGCTTCTCGGCGCCGCCGCCGAAGTCCTGCGCGTCCCCGAAGACCTGATGGACGCCGTCACCGCCGTCTCGGGCTCTGGACCCGCCTACTTCTTCTACCTCGCGGAGCTCCTGGCCGCCGCCGGCGTGGAGCTGGGCCTCTCCCAGAAGGATGCCGCACGCCTCGCCCGCGTCACCTTCGAGGGCGCCGCCAAACTCCTGGCGGAGTCCGGCGAGGACCCCGCCGCCCTCCGCAAGAAAGTCGCCTCCCCCGGCGGCACCACCGAGGCCGCCCTCCAGTTCCTCGATGCCCACGACTTCCCCCTCACCTTCCGAGCCGCCGTCCGCGCGGCCCGCGACCGGGGGAAGGAGTTGGGAAGATAGACGATTGCAGATTCTGGTACGAGGAAGAACTCGGCTGGCGTGTGCCCTTCGCCGCATACAGCGACGATCATTCCTGTTGACGCGGCGCCGGCTCTGACTATAATTAAGACCAATGGCGAAGGCCCCGAAATTCACCTTGAGCTTTGCGCCCGAAGCGGTGGGCCATCTGAAGGCCATCGAGCGCAAGCACCACGGGCTGATCCGTGACACGATTGAGCGGCAACTGTGCCGCACGCCCCACGTGGAAACACGGAACCGCAAGCCGCTGGAACCGCCGACGCCGTGGGGCGCCGTTTGGGAGTTGCGGTTCGGCCCCGCCAACCGCTTTCGCGTCTTCTATGAGTTCGACGCGGCAAGCCATACGGTCGGCATACTGGCCGTGGGCGTCAAAGAAGGAAGCCGCCTGTGTGTGGGTGGCGAGGAGATTGACCTATGAAGATCGCCCCGGTAGCCGACGTCAAGGCGCGACTTAGCGCCTATATCCGGGAGTGCGAGGCCAAAGGCCCTGTCGTGGTCACGCGAAACGGCAAGGCCGTCGTGGTGATGATCGCGCCGGACGACGATCAGGACCTCGAACGGCTGCTCCTGGGGCGTTCGCCGGCTCTCCAGGCCCTGCTCCGGCGATCTCGCAAGAGCCTCCGATCCGGCCAGGGGATGTCCAGCCGCCCGTTCTGGAAGGCCGTGGCGGAGCCGGGCGGCAAGGCTACGGCTCGCACGCGGGCAAAGGTGAAGTAGGCCTCCGAAGCCGCGGCGCCGTCCGCGACCGCGGGAAGGATCTGGGCAGGTGATTGCGGGACCGCGCCCGCCGCGCACCCGCGCCCGCCGCGCCGCCGAACCCGCCGCGAGAACGGCGGGAGACCATCTGATTTCGGATTGATGCCTCAAAGCGCCGTGTGCCAAGGGTTGCCCCCTACCCGTCTTGACCGTGACCCGTTCTTCCTTATCCTTCGTCTGTGGCGTTCACTCGCCCCGCTGGGGCTCCAACAGATAGAGGAAGAAAGATGGGTGCTCGGCTTTTCCGTTCCACGGCTCGAAGATGCGTGGCTACAGAACAGCGGCCCCTCCGGGGCAAAGGGCGCGACAGGCGACAGGCCCTTCCGACGCAATGCGTTCTGCCTTATCTTCATTCCATTCGGTAGCGTGCCCAGATTTCAGATTTCTCTCGCAAAAAGCAACCTTTCCCAAGTGGTCGTGCGGTTGCCGCAGTGGCGGCACCGTCAGTCTGGAGTTACTTTCCAGTACCTCTCCAGCATCCAGAACGCCGGCTTGTCCATGCCATGCTGGCGAAATACCGCGATAAGGCGGAAGTAACTTGCTTCCGGCAACACTGTCCACTTGACCCCTTTGCACGCTTGGCGGACTTCGCCGGGCACACCATTGCCCCGGACGATGTTCTTAAGCAGCATGTTGTCGATGGGAGGGTGGATCAGGCGCGCAAACTGTGTGTCCCAGTCCGGCCCAACGACGACCATGCTCTTCAAGTAGATGGCCACGATCTTGGCTGCGCGGCCATACGTCACGGTCTGCACGCCGTCCGCCTCCAGCCTCTGCATGATTCGGTGGCAGTGGTGCCTGTGGAAGGTATCGAACGCCTCTTTGTCCGCTGGCCAGGAGGCAGTGTCCGCAACGGTCTCAGGAAGGCCGCTTGCCTCAACTGCGGTCTTAATGAGGGCCGTCTTTGCAGACCCCCACCGCCGCTGTGAAGCTCGGGCGGCCGCCCACACCGCAAAATTGTGTCGATGCAGCAAGTGTGAGTAGCTGTTGCCCATCGTGCCCTCCTCGCCCCACCGATGCTTCTTACCCATAGCACGTGCTCCAATCCGCTACAGCCCCGTTGCTCGATCGGCTGCCTTCCGTAGCGGCTCGATCTTTCATCCAACTTGAGGTACCTGACATCCAGAGTGGGTGAACGACAAATGCCTGTTTGGCTATGGGCCAGGACGATGTTCGGTAGCCTACCGCGAGCGTTGGGTAACCGCCCAGACGAACACAATGAATACCAGGGCGCCGACGACCCATAGAATGCCCGCCACGAGCGCCTCCTGTGCGAACCGCTGCGCCTCAGTGGTTTTGTTGGGTTTCGCCATACTGTCGCTCCTTATAGTTGACAGATATAGGATAGCAGAAACTGGGAAACCCGGGGACGCTACGCCACGTTTCTGCCTGTGGACGTATCATGGTCGGTACCTTTTTCGGGCGGCCACTCTTGCAGGGCCTAAGAGGTTCTGGCGCCCGCGGCCGGGCCAAGTGGCGTAATGCGCGAGATCGGGGATCACGATTCGCGCCAGGCGGGGCATCGGGGCATCCTACCGCCTTCATCCCTCCATGCAAGAATAAACATGGGGGTTTCCCCGGCATGAAGCGATCCGCAGGTTACGCAGATCACGCAGATTACGCAGAGGCCTCTTCGTCCGTTCCTTCTTGCCGTTCAACCTTGAACCTCGAATTTGGAACCTGGAACTCGCCTTCCTTACGTACAGCCGCCTGCAAGTAGTATGTCGGCCATATCGCCATCACCGCATAGATCAGGAAGCACAGGGCGCACAGGATGAGAAGGACCGCCGGCCGTTCCCTCAGCACGTAAATCCGGCCGACCAGGATGAACTCGTTGAAGACGCCCATGGCGCCGAACAGGAGCGAGGCCAGGATAAAGGAGCAGCGGCTGTAACGTTGGACGAGGTACAGCGGGAAGAACAGAAGGTAGAAAACCAGGATCATCGGCAGAATGCCCCAGAAGTACGGCACTTCGATGGTGAAGGCTTCTTCCACGAGAATGGCCGGGGTCACGAGCAGGTAGTAGGCCAGGATTCGGGGAACCCGGGTCCTGCGGGCGATGTCGACCGCGCGCCGGCGCGTAACGAGCGCCACGGCCCCGCAGCCCAGGATCCAGAAGAGGAAGACCTGCATCAGCGTGAATCGAATCATCGGGTTCCCCGCGCCGCTGGGAGACGCGACGGTATCAGGGTAGCGGAGGGAGGGGGGAGGGACAAAGGAATAGTTCAAAGTTCAAAGTTCAAAGTTCAAGGCTCAAAGTTGGCGACAGTGTGCCTGAGTGCCTGAGGAACGGCAACGGCGGGGAGCATGTGCCGGTGGGCGACTGAACGGGCGCGGGGCAGGGTCTCGTGAAACCGAAACACGCGGTCGCCTGCGGCTCCCCGCCAAACGGATCCTGCATTGGCGCCGCCATGCCGCTATTGAGGCGTCCTTTGCGGTTAACGCCGTGGCCGTTGCCGTTCAACCTTGAACTTTGAACCTTGAACTTGGAACCTTCCTTTACAGCGTCGATTGCGGATCGACGTCGATGGCCATCTGGACGCCACCGGGCGGGTTGAGGTCGGTCCGCATGCGGTCCCAGAAGTGCAGGAACGCCTTGGCGGTGGGGGCCTTGAGCAGGATGTGATACCGCCAGAACCGGCTCAGCTTGGCCAAGGGGCACGGCTGGGGGCCGAGGATCGTGATGCCGGCGATCCGGGCGGGCTCGATGAGGCGGCCCGCGAACGCCTGGATGGCTTCGGCGGCCTTCTGGCGGCTCTGGCTGCGGACGAGGATCCTCGCCAATCGCCCGAACGGCGGGTACCCGCGGGCTTGGCGAGTGGCCAGCTCGTCCTTCGCGAACGAGTCATAATCATGGTTGGCGGCCAGTTGGATGGTCAGGTGTTCCGGCTGGAACGTCTGGACGAAGACCTGTCCGCCCTTGGGTCCGCGTCCCGCGCGGCCGGCGACCTGGGTGATGAGCTGGAATGTCCGCTCGTTGGCCCGGAAATCGGGGAGGCTGAGGGCCACGTCGGCGTTGACCACGCCCACGACGGTCACGTTCGGGAAGTCGAGGCCTTTGGCGACCATCTGCGTGCCGAGGAGGATATCGAGTTCGCCGTCGCGGAAGGCCGACAGGAGGCTCTCGTGTCCGCCGCGGCGTTTCATCGAGTCGGAGTCCATGCGGCCGACGCGGATCTCGGGGAACTTGCGGCTCACTTCCTCTTCCACCCGCTGCGTGCCGGTGCCCCAGTAGTTGATCGTCTCGGCGGAGCAGGAGGGGCACTTCTCGGGCGGCTTGAGCCGGCGTCCACAGTAATGGCACTGGAGGATGCCCGGCTTGGTGTGATACGTGAGGCCCACGTCGCAGTCGGGGCACTTGGCGACGTGTCCGCAGCGGACGCAGAACAGGTGCGTGGCGAAGCCGCGGCGGTTCAGGAAGAGGATCACCTGTTCCTGCTTGCGCCAGGCCTCGTCGATGGCGGCCTCGAGGGGCCGCGATATGACGTGCTGGCCCTTGCGTTCCGCGGCTTCCAGGCGCATGTCCACGATCTGGACGGGGGGCAGGGGCCGGCCGCCCACGCGCTGCGCGAGCCGCGATTCCTGGTAATGCTGGATGGCCCGGACGTTCTGATACGATTCCAGGCTGGGCGTGGCGGACCCCAGGATGACGGGCACGCCCACGAGGTGCCCGCGCATGATGGCCACGTCGCGGGCATGGTACCGCGGCGAGGTGTCCTGCTTGAACGAGTTCTCGTGTTCCTCGTCGATGACGATGAGGCCGAGGTCGCGGACGGGGGCGAAGACGGCGCTGCGGGCGCCGATGACCACGTCGGCCCGGCCCTCGGCGATGTCGCGCCACTGGCGGTGGCGCTCCACATCGGTCAGGTTCGAGTGGAGGACGGCCACCTGCGTAAAGCGTTCGCGGAAGCGCCGGATGGTCTGCGGCGTCAGGGCGATCTCGGGCACCAGGACGATGGCCTGCCGCCCGGCCTCGACCACCGCGGCGATGGCCCGCAGGTAGACCTCGGTCTTGCCGGAGCCGGTCACGCCCTGGAGGAGCAGCACGCCGAACGTGTCGGCGGCCAGAAGGTTCTTGATGCGCTGGAGGGCGAGGCCCTGCTCGGGTGTCAGGTGGATGGCCTTCGGCTCTTCAAGCTCGATGAAGAGGTCGCGGGCGAACTCGTCGACTTGGCGGGTCTCGATCCGCACGAGGCCCTTCTCTTCGAGGCTCTTGATGACGGCCACGGTGCAGCCGGCCTGGCGGGCGAGCTCGCGCGGGGCCAGGGGGGCGCCCGACTCGGCCAGCCGGTCGAGGACGCGCCGCTGCTTGGAAAGGACGCGGTCGACCTCGGCCTCGGGCTTCTCGGTCCGCACGACGAGCTGGATGGTCTTGAAGCCCGCGTTCTGGCGGACAGCCGCCGGCAGGATGGCCTCGAAGGCCTGGCCGAGCGGCGTGACGTAGTAGCGGCTCATCCAGAAGGCGAGGTCCACGAGGTCCAGGCTCAGCAGGGGCTCGGTGTCCACGAGTTCGGTGACCTCTTTGACCTCCTTGAGGTCGGTGGTCTCCAGGCCGCCGACCACCCAGCCGGTGATCGTGCGGTTGCCCTTGCCGAAGGGGACGGCCACCCGTTGCCCGGTGATGACGTGGCCCCTCAGGCGTTTGGGCAGGGCGTAGGTGAACGTCCGGTCAAGGCCCAGGGGGAGAGCGACCGTGACGAAGGGGGTCGCGAGGGTCGGACGGCCCAAATTGGGGTCGGTTTGAGGCATCGTGAGCGTTGTCATAGTACTACAAAAATCGGCACAAATCGAGGGCGACTTGAGGGGGAAGCGGCCATTAGCGCAGCGCCCGGCTAACCCTACAAGGCCACTTGGCGCGGCGGGTCAGGGTACGTGTTCAGCGTGATACGAGATTGCCGGGTGGCACGGCCACGCGCTGTTGCGTGGCCGTGCACGGTCACATGGGGAAGCAAGCACGGTCACGCAACAGCGCCCGCCGCGGCGGGCAGGCTGTGACCGTGCCACCCAGGCTGACCACGTACGGATCAGGACGCCCACCGCGCACGGGGTCAAGTGGCGTTGTAGTGCTAACCCTTGCCCTTTCGGCGGCGGGCAAGCTCGCGGTCGATGTCGCGGCGGCTCTCGCGGAGCTTGAGGTCCTCGCGCTTATCGAACTCGCGTTTCCCCCGGGCCACGCCGATTTCCACCTTGGCCCAGCCGCGCTTGAAGTAGACCGTCAGGGGCACGAGGGTGCTGCCCTTCTCGACGGCCTTGCCGAGGAACCGGTTGATCTCGCGTTTCCTCAGCAGGAGCTTCCGCGTCCGGCGCGGGTCGTGGCCGAACTGGGCGGCCTGCTCGTAGGGGCCGATGTGCATGTTGTAGAGCCACACCTCCTCGCCGCGCAGGCGGGCGAACGCCTCGTCGATGTTGCACTTGCCCTGGCGGAGGGCCTTGACCTCGGACCCTTCGAGCACCAGCCCCGCCTCCACGGTCTCGAGGATCGTGAAATTGTGGTGGGCCTTCTTGTTCCGGATGCGCGGGGATCGGACGGCCATGGGGGCATTATAACATGCGGCGCAACGGCCGCAACGCTAACGGCGCACGCCCGCCAAGGTGGGCGGCTGAACGGGCGCGACCGCGCGGCGCGACACATTCAGCCGCCCGGTAGGGGCACAGCACGCCGTGCCCCTAGTGCTTGGTCGCTGGCGCGTCGGTGAAGAGCTCCTTCATCTGGGCGTCCGTGAGTTGCTCGGCGCCCTCGTCGACGTCCAGGGCGATGGCTTGGCCGCGCGCGGTCACCACGACGACCCGCTGGCCGAGGCTGAGGATCTCCCTGAGCGGCGGCTTCTCGCGGACGAGGCGGAAGAACGCCTCGGAGCCCCACTTGATCTTCGTCAGCCGCTCCGAGCCCTCGAATTTCTGGTCGACCCATACGCCGCGGTAGTTCGCGAAAGCCCGGCCGCCGCGCTGCTGGACGGTGGTGACGCCCTTCGTGCCCTTCCCGGCGTTCTCCGCGCCGCGCAGGCGCTGGATCTGCTGGGCGATCTCGACGGCGGTCTTGCCGGAATCGGCGCGTCGCAGGTCGTCCTCATCGGCCCGCACGCCGTAGTACATGCCGCCGGCCTGCGCCGCGGGCTTGCCGGCCGGCTCCTGGCCGCTGGCCGGGACCTTGTTGTCGCGGGACGGCTGAGCGCTCTCCCTGTGCGGAAGCGCCCCCGCCGCTCCGGCCGGCCGGGTCTCCGCCCCCGATTCGTCGGCGTACCTCGGCCTGTCGCCGAAAGTGCCGTCGATCCGTTCCGCCGCGCGCTTCGCGTGCTCGCCCGCGGCGGCCGCGCTCGGCGCCGGGGTCGCAGGCGGCATCGGCGCCATCTGGGTCGTGCCGAAACCGCGCCCGCTGCTGCCGCTCGCGCCTCCGCTGCTCGGCCCCCCGCCGATGCCGACCACCATGTGCGACGCGTCCCATCCGCTCCGGTTGATCCCGTACTGCTTGTACTGCTGCTCGTTCTCCAGGACGAGGTAACTGGTGTACGGCGTCTCGATGCCGTAGGCCAGGCTCAGGCGGACCACCTCGTCGCGCAGCTCCCTGTTCTCGCCGTGCAGGCGGATCTGGTCCAGCAGGTACCCGATCTTGCGGTTCGCGAAGAGCGGCGCGATAAACGCCCGCTCCGCGGTCTTCTTCGGGAACGTCCCCTCGTAGACCAGCTCCTCGTGCTTCTTGCCGACGCGGCCCTTGAGGCGGATGACCGAATCGCCCGACCCCTTGTAGCTCCCGACCACCACCACCTGGGACCCGCGGAAAAGGTCCGGCAGCTTGCTCGGATACATCTCGGCGATCTGGACGCCGGGAACCTCCAGCGCGAGGTCCGTGAGCACCGGGTGGCTCATCTTCGAGAACAGGCGCGTGACCTTGCCGTCGATCGCCTCGCCGGGCCGCACGTACTCGGTGATGCCGCCGGCGTCGCTGCTCATGCGGTCCAGGAGGTGCGTGTTCACGTCGTCGCCGACGCCGAAGGTGAAGATCCGCAGGTTCCGCTTGTTCGAGTCCTTGACGAACTTGACGAGCGCCTCGGTGTCGCAGAGGTCGACGGTCGGGCGGCCGTCGGTGAGGAAGAGGACCGTCGCCAGGCGGCCCTCCTCGAAGCCCAGCGCGAACGTGCGCTGGAGCGCCTCGCTGATGTTCGTGCCGCCGCCGGCCTCGATCTGGTCGATCCACGCGCGGGCCTTCGCCAGGTTGTCGCCCTTCGCCTCCGTCCACTCCTTCTCGAACGTCTGGGCCATGGTCGAGAACTGGACGATGGCGAACCGGTCCTTGGGATCGAGCTTGTCGAGGCAGAACCGCAGCGCCCTCTTCACCTGCTCGATCTTCTCGCCCTTCATCGAGCCGGAGGTGTCGATGACCAACGCCACATCGCGCGGCACGCGCTCCTGGCCATTGATCTCGCTCTTGGGGCTGACGAGCGCGAGGAACATCCCCGGCTGCTCCGGGTCGGGACGGTAGGTCATGAGCGACAGGCCGAAGTCCTTCTCGCTGACCGTGTAGAAGAGCTGGAAATCGCGGTCCAGCACGGCGCTCTTGGTCTCCACGCCGGCGACGGCCTCGCGGTCCGACGGCCGCGAGACGCCCACGTCGTGCGTGGGGCTGTAGACGTTCTTGATCGGCGTCGCGCTCTTGATGCGCACGGCCACCGTGAAATCCTCGAGCGCCTTCGAGGCCTTGTCGCCGACCCGCAGCGGGAAGACATACTCCGCCAGGCCGTCGTCGAGCGAGATGAGCTGCGAGTATTCGATCTCCACCTTCTGCGTCCCGCGGGCGGGGACGGGGAAGATGCGCAGGCGCAGGAGGTTCGAGTCCATGTACTCGAGGAGGCCGGGGTCCTTCGAGCGCCGGACGATCTCCTCGTAGACCTGCCGGGCCCGGTCCTTCTCCAGCAGTTCGCCCTTCATGCGCTTGCCGCCGATGTACA
>JAPLML010000481.1 GCA_026387055.1 Planctomycetota bacterium
GTTTCCTGCGCGGTGGGTACGGGGACCCACCGCGCAGGGGCTATAGTACCGGCGACGCTGCGGCTACGCGAGGTACAAGTCGCGGGTGACCTTGCGGATGCCCCGGCGGGCCACGAGGGCCTTGAGTTCCTCGACGTTGCGGGCCGCGCGGGGATTGATCTCCACCCAGAACCGGGGCTCGCCGTCGGGCCTGCGCGGCACGGCGACGCCGGCTTTCTCCAGCCATCCGGCGTGGAGCATGAGCATGTCGTGGCGGGCCGTCGTGGGGGTGTCCTGGGCGTCGGCGTTCTTGACGGGGCTGAACTCGACGGCCCGGTCGATCTCCAGGACCACGGGGTTCTCGGCCATCGGCAGGGCGTCGAAGACGAACGTCTCGAACTTGATCCCATTGGGCCGGGCCGGGTTGACCGGGCGTCCGCGGTCGTCGATGCACGGAATCCTCTTTTCGGCCCGGTGGAAGGGCAGGGCGAACCGGCGGCCGGCGCTCAGGCGCTCGACGAACGCGCGCGAGAGGATGTGGATGGCGATGCTTCCCGCCTCGAAGCGCAGGCGCCCGTCGGGGTCTCGCGCCTCGGCCAGCGCGTCGGGCAGGTCGCTGTACTCGATGACGTGCAGGCGGCCGCCCGACAGGCAGAACGCGCCGATCCTCTCCTTCGGCTCGCGCTTGCGGGCCATCTTGCTCGACATGTCGCTGGCGGCGTCGGCGTGGTGGCCGATGAAGACCGGGTCGAGCGGCGGCACCAGCGGGTTATCGACCTGGAAGTAGCTGATGTGCTCGATGCCGCGCGCGGCCATGTCGGCCAGCATCCCCGTGCGGGCCAGCGCCCGGATCGATCCGCCGTGGCCGTCGGGGCTCCAGGCGAGTTGGTCGCGGGCGGAGAGGATGAGCTTGCCCTCCAGGTCGACGGCGGGCATCATCCCCTGCATGAAGCACTTGACGTCGGCGCGCGGCAGGTCGAAGTAATTGTGAGCCTCAAGGAAATCGCGCGTCGCCAGGTCGTTTGCCCGGCTGGTCATGATGTACCAGGGGATCGAGGCGCCGTAGGCCCGGCGCGCCGCATGGATGGCCTCGGCGAAGATCTCGAAGAGCGTGAGCCCCGAGACCGGCCCGATGGGGAAGGCCCCCTTGGGCCCCTCGAAGCCGAGGCGCGTGCCCTGGCCGCCGGCGACGACCATCGGCGCCGCCTTGCCGGCGGCCAGGAGTTCCTCGCCGAGCTGGCGCATCCGGGCGCGGCGGGACCGCTCGGCGTCGGTGGTCGGCAGGGGGATGAACGGCGCGGGCTCCAGGTCGGGGGGGAGCTCCGGGGGGCGACGGTGCGTCACGTGCTGGTCGATGAGCTCCGCGAGCTCCTCGAAATCGACCTCCGCGAGCTGCGCGAGGAGCCGGCGTCGGCCCTCTTCCGGCAGATCGCCCCAGAAGCGGAACACGTGCTCCTGGCCGGCGTCGGCGGCACGCCGGCGGATGGCGCGTTCATCGGGGAGTTCTTGCGGCACGGTGTTCCTCCCGTTCCCCTTATCCGGTGGGACGCCCGCTTGCGCACTCCCCATCATACACGGTCGGTCGGGGGGAAGGCTACCAAAAGCCATGCCGGGGCACAATGCTTCAGTCTAGGGTGGCACGGTCACGCGCCGTTGCGTGACCGTGCTTGCTCCCCCGCATGACCATGCACGGCCACGCAAAGGCGCGTGGCCGTGCCACCCTCGCCACAAACATGAGGTGCGCCCGGCAAGGAGGGTGGCCATGCCACCCGGCGAAAATGTGCGGCGGGATTCATTTGACAGGACACCTTGAGCAGTCCATAATATCAGTAGTGGGTGGCCTGCCAGCAAGAGACCGTGGCCTGGATGGGGGGTAGGAAGGAGGGCGACGGGACCCAACCGGTTGTACCGCTGTCGGCTGTAAATCACTACGTCATTTTCCATACCTTATTCCTGCTGTCGCAAGCGCCGCGAGGCGCGCAAACTTGGAGGATGAACCATGAAGCGTAAAGGGTTTACGCTCGTTGAGTTGCTTGTGGTGGTCACCATCATCGGGATGCTGATCGCCATTCTGATTCCGGCTGTGTTCGGCGCCTTGGAACAGGCGAACCGGGCCAGCTGCGCCAACAGCCTCAGTCAGATCGGCAAGGCGGGCCGGACCTATGCGTCGGCCCATCGCCAGCGGTGGCCGAAGGTGTTCGTCATGGGCAAGTCGACCGCTTGGGACGACATCGGCAACACGCGGCAGGACCAGATCAAGTCTTTCGACCTCAGCCAGACGGGCGGCAGCGACCGGCCGGAAGACAAGAAAGGCACGGACCCGAACTCGAACACGGCCAACCTGTGGGTGATGGTGGCCCTCCAGGGGTTGACGCCCCAGGTGTTCATCTGTCCGTCGGCCAGCAGGACCTACACGGCGGACAAGACGGTGGTGCGTTTCAACGACGTTCGGGACTTCCGCGGGCCGGCGTTTTGCAGCTACTCGTACCAGAACGTGTTTGGCGGGTACACGCTGACCGAAACGGGGAGCTCGCATTCGTCGACCCTGGCCATTGCGGCCGACTGCAACCCGCTGCGGGCGGCTTACAAGGAGGACGGCTCCCTCGACACCAAGATGCAGGAGAACGGCGGCGCGCCGAAGTTCGAAGAGGGGGAGGAAACCCAGCAGTGGGGCACCGTCGAGGCGGAGTACGAGCTGAACAGCCCCAACCACAAGTGGAAGGGCCAGAACGTTCTGTACCTGGACGGCCACGTCGAGTGGAAGGAGCATCCGTATTGCGGGCCGGTGTTCGACAACATCTGGCTGGCTCAACCCAAGGACCCCCCGAACATGACGACCTTTGACCCCACCAAGATCGAGGATGTCCGCCGGCTCAACGACAAGACCTCCTACCAGATCAACGGCACCATGGGATCCAACAAGACCCCGATCCCGGCGGGGAAGGATGACGATTCGTTCCTGGTTCCGTAGCGCGGTCCAGGCAGGCGCCCACGGGCGATCCCGGGTTTCCGGGGTCGCCCTTTCTTTTTGTCTTTTCCATCACCGTCGCCCGCCTATAATGCCGCGCCATGACCCCGAAACCGCGCCACCCCGCGCTTCTCGGCATCGACGTCGGCACCTCCAGCGTCAAACTCCTCCTCTATTTCCTGGGCGAGGGGCCCCGCGGGGAGGGGCGCACCCGGCTGGCGCGCGTCCGCCTCAAGGTGGACCGTCCCCATCCGGGCCATAGCGAGATGGACCCGCGCCAGTGGTGGCGGGGCATCCGGCGGGCCGCGGCGGCGCTGGACCTCGATGACGCCGAGGTCCTCGGCATCGGCACGAGCAGCCTGTTCCCGGCCCTCGTGCCGATGGACGCCGCCGGCAGCCCCGTGCGGCCGTCCATCCTCTACGACGACCGGCGCAGCGCCGCCGAGGTGGCGGAGCTGGAGCACTCGCCCCTTGCCCATCCCGAGGTGCACCACCTCCTGACGGGCAACCGGGTCCGCCCCGGCACGATCAGCCTCTCGAGCCTCCTCTGGATGCGGCGGCACGAGCTGCCCCTGTTTCGCCAGACGCACGTCTTCGGCCACGTGGGGACGTTCGTGGGCCGGCGCCTCACGGGCCGATTCGCCATCGACGCCACCAGCGCCAGCCTGACCGGCCTGTACGCGACCGCCTCGGGCGAGGCGTGGCTGCGCGGCGTGTGCCGCCTCTGCGGCGTCTCGCTCGACCGGGCGGGCCGGCGGCTGGAGGACCTGACTTACGGAACTTATCTCGACCTGTTGACCACCAGCCGGCCGGGCCTGAAGGAGCAGATCCTCGCCGACCTGCCGCCCGGCGCCCCGCGCGAGGCGCTCCTGGGGCAGCGGGTGGACCTGCCCGAGGGCGGCTGGATCCGCGTGCTGCTGGACGTCTCGGGCATCGACCGGGCCCGCCTGCCGGAGGTCCTCTGGCCGGGCGACCGCCTCGGGACGCTGACCGCCGCGGCCGCCGAGGCGCTCGGCCTTCCGGCCGGCATCCCCGTGGCGGCCGGCGCCGGCGACACGCCGTGCGGGGCCCTGGCGATGGGCCTGGCCGGCGAGGGCGAGATGGCCGTGACGTGCGGCTCGACCGACAGCCTGGCGTCGCTCCAGCGGACGGCGGTCTTCTCGCCGCGCACCATCAACATCGCGTACATGGACGCTTGTGCATGGCTCGCCATCGCGCCGATGAACGCGACGGGCGCGGCGGTGGACTGGTTCGTCGAGACGTTCCTCGGCCGCGCGCGGGACCGGTACGAGCGGTTCTTCAAGCTCGCGGCCGAGGCCCCGCCGGGGAGCGGCGGCGCCGTCTTCCTGCCGTACCTCCGGGGCGAGCGGAGCCCGGTGTACGACCCCTCGGCCCGGGGCGTCTTCTTCGGCCTCACGCCCCGGTCCGGCCTTGCCGAAATGGCCCGGGCGGTCCTGGAGGGCGTGGCGTTCGGCCACCGGCAGATCCTCGGCATGGCCGACGTGCGCCTGGGGCGGCGCGTGGCGCGCGTCATCGCCTCCGGCGGGGGCACGCGGAATCCGCTCTGGCGACAGATTCGCGCCGATGCCGCCGACCGGCCGTACGTGTACTCCGACTGCACGGAGGCGTCGGCCCTGGGGGCGGCCCTGCTGGGCGGCGTGGCCGCCGGCGTGTTCGACTCCTGGCACGCCGCCGCGGCCGAGGCCCGGCGCACGGCCCGGTTCGAGGAAGTCCGGCCCACCCCCGACGCCTGGCACCTCATCAAGCGGAACTTCGAGATCTACTCCAGCCTCTACGACGCCCTGCGGCACTGCTTCTGAACAACGTGCGGGTGACGATTGGCTCCAGCCGCCGACGCAAGAATGTCGATGCTGCATTTGCCTTGACCGCCGAGCGTGGTTAGACTACATAGAGTGAGGCCGCCGTTGGCCGGAGGCTCGCAAGCCATGACTCACACCATTCCAGGGACCCTGCCCAAGCGGTTCCTCGATCTCGCTGTCATCTACCCCAGCGAAGAGGAGAAGGGGAAGTGGGTTGCCCACTCGATCCTGACAGACCAGATTGGTGTTGGGGACTGCGTATTGGAGGCCTTCGTTGAGCTCCGAAGGGCCATAAAGGCCCTGCTTGAAGCCGCGCAGCAGGACGCCGATATTCAGGTCTTCAGGCTCGCACCAGACAATGTGAGGCAGCGCCTGCTGAATGCCGCGAAGTTGCCCGATGAGATCATCGAGATCGCCGACATGCAGTTGGCCGGCCGCTTTGACGTGAAGCTTGAGAAGCCGTGGAAGCCAAGGGCCAGGACCCTGTCGGCTGCGATACCCGTCTATGCATGAGTAACAAGCGTGTCATCACGTGGGCAGTTCTGCGCCGCGCCTGCAAGGCCAAAGGCGTTGCCGTGGCGGACCGGGGCAGCGAGGCCCTCCTCATGATGCCCTTGCCCGACGGCAAGAAGGTTGTTCACGTCCTTTCCCACAAGTGCTGCAAGAGCAAGAGCTCGATCATCTGGCCCGACCACTTGGCGGCCATCAAGCGCAAGTTCGGATTCACGGATGCCGATTTTGAGTAGTCCTCATCGCCCCCGTCAATCCTTCGGCGGCTTGCTGTTGTCATCCCCCGCTTCGGTCGACGCGGGCGGGGCCTCCTTGACGGGCGGGAGCTTGCTGCCCGCCAGGCCCTTCTCGGCCGCGGGCTTCTCGGGCAGCGTGAAGCTGACGGTCACGGGTTCCTTGAGGTCCGGCGTGATGTTGAAGCCGCCGAGGGCCGGCTCGAACTGCCAGCCCCACGTCTGCCAGGCGGCCCTCGACACGCGGTAGCGGTACAGGACGCGGGTGCGGAAGGTCGTCCAGGCATCGTACTTTTTGTCATAGAACCATTGCTCCACGCGCCAGGTGATCTCGTCGCCCTTCCTGCCCACGAAGTCCTCGTCCATCAGGAGGTCCACCAGGACCACCGCCCGGTCGGCCGCGCCGCCGATCGCCAGCTCGCGGATCTTGTTCTCGTACCGCTTGACCTCGTGGATGATCCGCAGGAGGGCCTTCTTGTCGTCCTCGGCGAACGACCCCTCGGCCGCCTTGCCGATCTCCTCGGTCCGGTACTCCGGCGGGATCAGGGCGTCGTACTCCGACAGCTTCGGGTCCATGTCGATGCCTTCGAGGCGGCCCCACGGCGTGACGACCACGAGGTCGTACGTGCCGAGCCTGAGGCCGGCGACCTCGAACGCCCCCGTCCTGGGATCGACCTTGACGGGGATCTTGAGGTCCATCGCCCGCTCCACCAGGTACGCCTCCTTCACACGCTCCGGCGGTGTGAGCTTCCCCCGGATGGCGCGGATGGCGGGCGGCGGTAGATCGGGCTTCCTCGCAGCCGTTGTCGGTCTTGTCGCCGGTCCTTCGGCGGCGCCGACCACCGCTCCGGCGGCAAGAACGGCCGCGACAAGCGCGAGCAGGCTGCGTGCGGCGGAACGTCTCATGGCTCTCCTCGCTCATTGGCCGCAGGGGCAACTCCTCCCCGGCGCGTATCATTTGACCGCTTCGGGCGCGTTCTGGCAAGCACGCAATTGTTGCGAAGCGCCGCGCGGCGGGTCTCCCGACCCGTACTTGTTTGGCGTGGGTGGCACGGTCACGCGCCGTTGCGTGACCGTGCTTGCTCGCCCAGGTGACTATGCACGGCCACGCAACGGCGCGTGGCCGTGCCACCCGGCTATCGGAGCAAAGCGCCCCCGCTTGCCGGTTCCCGATTCCCGCCTTTCGTCCGTTCGGCCCTTGACGCCGCCACATCTACTGACTATAGTCCGTGGATTGCCCG